>DJWL01000199.1:117490-122075 GCA_002441545.1 Flavobacteriaceae bacterium UBA6231
GAAACAGGAATGAAAATTGCAACAGAAGTTGCAAATGCAGCTCATGTAAAATTAGCTTTAGAGCATGATGTTGATTTACTTTGGGTTGGAGCACGTTCAACAGTTAGTCCTTTTATTGTTCAGGAAATTGCTGATGCTTTAGAGGGAACTGATAAGGTTGTATTGGTTAAGAATCCTGTAAACCCAGATTTGGCATTATGGTTGGGTGCAATTGAGCGTTTAGCTAAAGCTAATATTAAAAAATTAGGTGTTATACACAGAGGGTTTTCAACGTATGAAAAAACAAAATACAGAAATAACCCAGAATGGCAATTAGCTATAGAATTGCAAACAAAATTCCCAGATTTACCAGTAATAAACGACCCATCGCATATTACAGGTAGAAGAGATATGATTTTTGATGTATCTCAAACAGCATTAGATTTAAATTTTGATGGATTAATGATTGAAACACATGACGATCCTGATAATGCATGGAGTGATGCTTCTCAACAAGTAACGCCAAAAGTTTTGGTTCAAATTATGAAAGATTTAAAAATCAGAAAGGAAACTGATCCTGAAACTGAATATAATAAGTCTTTAGATAATTTAAGAGCTCAGATTGATATTGTTGATAATCAAATTATTGAATTATTAGGAAAGCGTATGAAGGCAGCCGATGGAATTGGGGCGCTTAAAAAACAAAAAAATGTCGCAGTGTTACAGTCTAAAAGATGGAATGAAATTTTAGGCAAAATGGTTTTGGAAGGAGAATCTAAAGGATTAAGTGAAGAGTTTATTTTAAAAATGTTTAAAGCTATTCACCAAGAATCAATTAATCATCAAGAAAAGATTATAAATAGTTAAATAAAAAAAGCCTCACAATTGTGAGGCTTTTTTTATATGTTAATCTTCGTCTTTGCTGTTTTTAGTGTAAGCTAATCTTCGCGAAGCTTTTCTCATTAAAATATTAATCAAATCTTCAGTGTCACTACCAATACTTCCACTAACTTTTTTATTATAATTCCAAAGTAAAATACCGTCTGATGAATTATGAACGCTCATGTTTATTGTAGCACTGTTTGTACTTCCAAAAAAACCAAATAGGACACCTAGTGCAACAGAAGCACCTTCTGACATTGGTTTGTTAGTTTCAAAATCTCCAGAAATAACTGCGTCAACTTCAAGAATTTTAGCTAATTCTTGTGGTGTGGAATCTAATATGTTACTATAATCTATATTTTGTTTTTTTAGCATGGCATTAGTTGTTCTAGGGTCTTGAATTTCTAAAGATTGAAGATCACCTCTCTTTTTCCTTTTTAAAAACCATGAGTACATAGCTGTTTGAATGCTTTCGCCTTCAGATTTTTCGATTCTATTTAATTGTTCAGCAGTCATGTCCTTCATTTGTTTTGGACGTAATTTTACTTGGGTTTTAAAAGGAACTATGGCAATAATTTTATGGCTTTTGGCAATTTCATCAAAATCAGGGTTTTCATATAAACTTGTTTGTGAAAACATACTTTGAATTAAAGCTAATAGTAAAATTGATAAAAATAATTTTTTCATGTTGTTGTAGATTTTTGTTTATAATCGCAATATATGGTTTTTTCTCACATTATATTATATCTAAATGTTGTTAATTTGTAAAATTGAAACGATTAAATTGAATGACAGGACTTGTTTATAAATCTACTGGAAGTTGGTATACTGTGAAAACCGATTTAGGAGACACTTATGAGTGTAGAATAAAAGGTAAATTCAGAATAAAAGGCATTAAAAGTACCAATCCAATTGCAGTTGGAGATGTTGTAGATTTTGAGTTGGAAACTGATAATAATCAAGTGTCTGGAATTATTAATAATATTCATGACAGAAACAATTATATTGTTCGAAAATCGGTTAACTTATCTAAGCAAACACACATTATTGCTGCAAATATTGATCAGGTTTTTTTAATGATTACCATTAATAACCCACCAACTTTAACCAGTTTTATTGATAGATTTTTAGTTACAGCAAATGCCTATTCTGTAAAAACTGTATTGCTTTTCAATAAAATAGATACTTATGATGAAGATACCCTTAATGAGGTAAAATATTTAGCTCATGTTTACAGAAAAATAGGGTATGAATGTATTGGTGTTTCAGCAGTTACTGGAAAAAATTTAGAAAAGGTTAAGGCATTAATGCACGATAAAGTGAGTATGTTTTCTGGTCACTCAGGTGTTGGTAAATCTACTTTAATTAATGCTATAGAGCCTTCTTTAGATATTAAAACTAAAGAAATTTCGACACTTCATATGCAAGGGCAACATACAACCACTTTTGCAGAAATGTTTGATTTAAGTTTTGGCGCTAAAATTATTGACACACCAGGAATAAAGGGTTTTGGTGTGGTTGATATGGATAAAGAAGAAATTGGTGATTATTTCCCTGAGTTTTTTAAATTAAAACAAGATTGCAAGTTTAATAACTGTTTGCATATTCAAGAACCTCATTGTGCAGTAAAAAAAGCTTTGGATAATAATGAGGTGGCTTTTTCTAGATACAGAAGTTATTTGCAGATTTTAGAAGGAGAAGATGAACATTACAGAACTGATAATTTTGAAAGAGAATAAATGAAAGTAGTTGTTCAACGTGTTTTAAAAGCAAGCGTTACTATTGACAAAACAAAAGTAGCTTCTATTGATAAAGGACTTTTAATTTTGTTAGGAATTGTTGAAGATGATAACCAAGAAGATATTAAATGGCTATCAAACAAAATTGTAAACCTGCGCATATTTGGAGATGCAAATGATGTCATGAATCTATCGCTATTAGATGTTTCTGGCGATGCAATTGTAGTAAGTCAATTTACGCTTCACGCTTCCACAAAAAAAGGAAATAGACCTAGTTACATTAACGCTGCTAAACCGGATATTGCAATTCCATTGTATGAAGCTTTTTTAAAACAATTCCAATTAAATTTAGGAAAACAAGTTCAAACAGGTGAATTTGGTGCAGATATGAAAGTTGAATTGTTAAATGATGGACCTGTTACAATAATCATTGATTCTAAAAATAAAGAATGATTATTAATAACTAATATTAAGGAGCCTTTTCGTCTTAAAAAATTGAAATTCAATTATTTTAAGTGAAACTTAAATTCAGCTAACATATTTGAATAAACTTCCGATTTAAAAGAAGTTGAAAGTTCTAAAACAGAGTTCACAAACAGGATTATAAAACATATTAATCCCAATAAAGTGAGAAAATCAAGAATTCTCATGAACTCATAGCGAGTTGGTTTTTTTTTTTTTCATTTTGGTTGGCTAGTTGGTTAGTATGTCCTAATATAATTATTTTTTAATGATAATCAGTTGGTTGAATTTTAAAAAAAACTTTCAAGGTGCTTTTTAAAGTAATTTTTTATAATGAAAAAAGGAATGTTATTTTAGTTCATTTTCTTACATTATTTATTTATATTTGATATACGATTTTTAATACGACTAAATAATAGCTAAAGGTTTTTAAAAGTCTAATAATTAAGTCTCTCAAGAAATAAATTATAGATGTTTACATTGAACTGATAGTGTATGTTTAAAAATGTTTTAAGTATCCTACTTATTTTTACCAGTTTTTCAGCCTTACCACAAGAAAATTTTTACTCAAGTTTAACAATTCCTGATAACCTAACTAAGAATGCCAATGCAGTTCTAAGAGTTGATGAAACACAAATTGAAATTTCATCAATCAAAAGTTTAAAGCATCATTATAGACGAGTTGTTACTATTCTAAATAAAGAAGGGAATGATTTTTTAAAGGCATATGTTTATTACGATGATAAAATCAATGTAAAAACTTTAAAAGTAACTGTTTATAATGCTTTTGGGTTCGAAATAAATAAATTTAAAAAATCAGATTTTAAAGATGTTGCAGCTGTAAATGATTTTTCTTTATATGAAGATAGTAGAGTTAAATACTTAGAATATACCCCAATAAATTATCCATATACCGTTGAGTTTGTTTTTGAAACTGAAACCGAAAATACTGCTTGGATTCCATTTTGGAGACCATTGGAAGGCTATCATATAAGTACAGAAAATAGTACCTACAAAATAATCTGTGATGTTTCAATAGGACTAAAGTATAAAGAAAAAAATTTCTCAGAAATAAATATTGTTAAAGATAATAGTGACGGGATTTTAAGTTATAAAGCTGAAAATATTGAAGCGTTAAAACCAGAAGATTATAGCCCGAAATTTAGAGAGTTTTCTCCAAGTTTGTTAGTTAGTCCAATTAACTTTAATTATGAAAATTATTCAGGCTCTATTAACGATTGGGATAATCTTGGAAAATGGATTAACGATAATCTATTGGTAGGAAGAACAACGGTTTCAGCAGAGACAGAAAATTTAATTAAAAAACTTGTTGAAGGTGTAGACGATCCTTTAGAACGCGCAAAGATTGTTTACAAATTTGTGCAGGATAACACCAGATATATTAGTGTTCAAGTGGGTATTGGTGGAATTCAGCCATTTCCAGCCTATGAGGTTGACAAGGTAAAGTATGGAGACTGTAAGGGCTTAACAAATTACACTAAAGCATTACTAAAAATTGTTGG
>DJWL01000199.1:122099-123400 GCA_002441545.1 Flavobacteriaceae bacterium UBA6231
TGGTTAGAATGTACCAGCCAAAAAACACCATTTGGCTTTATAGGCGATTTTACTGATGATAGAGATGTTTTTGTTATAACACCAGAAGGAGGAAAAATTAAACACACCAAAAAGTATACTGTTAAAGAAAATGAACAAATAACAAAAGGAAGTTATACAATCCTAAATGATGGAAGTATTGATTTAGAAGGCGTTATTGTTTCAAAAGGAATTCAATACGATGATAAGTATGGCGTGGAAGTTCTTCCAGAACGAGACTTAGAGGTTTACTATAAAAAGCGTTGGAATTACATCAATAATATTGAATTGAATAAAAAAGGAATTTTGAATGATAAAGATAACATTCAATTTAAAGAGTCTATAAAATTCAATGCAACTAATTATTCGAAAATTGTTGGCGATAGAATTTTATTTACTGTAAATGCTCTAAATAGAAATAAAGAAGTTCCTGACCGATATAGAGAACGAAAATTACCTCTAAAAATTTATAGAGGTTTTAAAGATATTGATGATGTTGAAATCAATCTGCCAATTGATTATAAAATAGAGTCATTACCTCAAAACGTAAAAATCGAGAATAAATTTGGGTATTATTCTTTTGATATTGCTGTTAAAAATGACAATACAATCCTTTATAATAGACAATTTGTTGTAAACGATGGAGAATTTCCAAAAGAAGATTATGATGAGTTTAGAAACTTTTATAAAGAAGTATCAAAATTTGATAATATCAAAATAGCTTTAATTAAAAAACCCTAATAAATGAAATCAGTATCTTTTTTTATTCTGTTAAGCTTTAGCATAACAGTATTTTCGCAAAACTATGATTTTGGTAAAGTATCGGTAGATGAACTTGAAGAAAAATTTAATCCCCAAGATTCATCGGCCAATGCAACCTACTTGTATAAAAATAGAAGAACATATTTTGAATATAGGCAAGAGGAAGGGTTTTCACTTATTACAGATGTTCATGAACGGATTAAAATATATAATCAAGAAGGATTTGATTATGCAAATAGAAAAATAAACCTTCATAAACAGCAAAATGAAGAAGAAAAAGTTATGAGTTTAAAAGCTTATACATATAATTTGGAGTCTGGGAAAGTTGAAGAAACTAAACTCAATAAAGATGGAATATTTAAAACAGAACTAAGTAAATATACTGAGCAAGTAAAATTTACCATGCCAAATTTAAAAGAAGGTTCTGTAATTGAATATAAATACACAATTACATCTCCTTTTTTTTGGAGTGTTGAAGATTTTGTGTTTCAATACGATATTCCTGTAAAAAAGATAGAAGC
>DJWL01000010.1 GCA_002441545.1 Flavobacteriaceae bacterium UBA6231
TGTTTATGAAGGGGTTTTTGTTTTTTGTGAGTTATTGTTAAATGAATATTTATTTTTTTGTAAGCTATTAATTTAGTTTAGACTAATGTTTTTTTGAGTTTATTCTTTTTGATTATATTAGCTTACATGAATGATATTAAACAATCTACTTTAATAGCTTTAAATAAGATAAATTTTATATTATCTATTTTAAATGATGAATTATTAAGTAATTCAACAATACCTCCATATAAATCAAGTATAGGTTCCCATATAAGACATATATTAGATTTTTATCATTGTATACTTAATACGAATTCTGAATCTGAAATTGATTTAACTTTAAGAAGGAGAGATTTGTTAGTTGAAACAAAATGCATTTCAGCAATTGGTTATTATAAAGAAATTGTTAGTGAATTAAAAAAAAGTAATTTTAATTTTGATGATTATGTATATGTAGTTGATGATTTAGGGCTTGGAAAAATTAAAATTAAATATACTTTTGGAGCTTTATTGGCACAAGCTTATAGTCATACAATTCATCATTATGCTATTATTAATTATATTTTGGATGGATTAAAGATTTCTATTGATGATCCTGATTTTGGCTATAACCCTACTACACCAAAGAAATAAGCTGTTATCACCTTTTTTTAAAGATACTGTCTAATATTGTGTTTATACCTTTAAACGCAAAATAAAGAGCCAGACTACAAACAACTAATGATATGATAAGTATCGGGATATAAAGTGGTTTTTCTTTGTTAGAAAATGCAATGTGAATTAGTAATGGGCCTAAAAACATACAAGCTAGTGAAAACCCCATCGTTTTTAATCCTTTTACAAGTAATTCTCTATCAGTTTTATGCTCTTTCACTTTGATAATTTTGAATAGCCATACGAACGTTATTATGTTCTTTTAATAACAGTTCAGCTTCTTGCTCTGTTATTTTTAATTCATTTATAATCATTCGAACACCTCTGTTAACAAGCTTATTATTGCTTAATTGCATATTAACCATTTTATTACCTTTTATATGGCCTAATTGAATCATAGTTGTAGTTGTAATCATATTTAGAACTAGTTTTTGAGCAGTCCCTGCTTTCATTCTTGAACTGCCTGTAACAAATTCAGGGCCAACAATAACTTCAATTGGAAATTTTGCTGTTAAGGATAATGGACTATTCTTATTACTAGTAATGCAACCTGTAGTAATATTGTTGTCATTACATTTTTTTAAGGCTTCAATAACATAAGGTGTAGTGCCAGATGCAGCTATTCCAATAACTACATCATTTTGATTAATATTATAAGATTTTAAATCATTCCAACCAAGCGATGTAGAATCTTCAGCAAACTCTATTGCTTTTCTAATTGCAGAATCGCCACCAGCTATTATACCAATAACCAACTCATGGGATACTCCAAATGTTGGAGGACATTCAGAAGCATCTAAAATACCTAATCTTCCACTTGTTCCGGCTCCTAAATAAAATAATCTACCTCCTTTTTTAAGTTGTTTTATTGTAACAGCTATTAATTTTTCAATTTGTGGTAGTGCTTTTTCTACTGCTAATGGAATTATCTTATCTTCATTATTTATATTTATCAATAACTCATTGATACTCATCTTTTCTAGATGATTATAATTTGAATCTTGTTCCGTTGTTTTTATAAAATTCATGCGCCAAAAATACACATTTTTTGCTTTATTTATTGAACGAAGTAATTGATAAATATCATTGAACTGTATAAAAAAATTCATCTACTTCTGAGGCTCTGAAATAACCTAAGGGATAATTTTTTGGATTGGTTTGATTTATACAATTTCCTCTAACTGTTGCTGGTTGTGTTTCAAAAGGACCACCACCTTCTTGACTATTTTGTTGCAATAAAATAAACATATAATTATAAAACTCCTTAGAAACTCCATAATTGCGAATAGTGACTTTGTCTCCTGTAGTTAAATCTTCTTCTGTATAAAAACCAAATATCTGATTTCCATTTGTGAATTCATCTTTATAAACTTCTAAACTAGGAACCACTGGAATATCACTTATAAATTCAAAAAAATAATAATTTTCATCATCAGCAGGATCAGTATAAAAGGCTTTGAGTTCTGTTTCATTTCCTGAAAATCCTCCATTATTATTTTGATCAACATAATCTATACTGGAAACAGATTTGAGAGTTTCTGAGGCAGTATAAGTTTCTTGATTATATATAATTGTTAAATAATAAGTTTCATTTAAAATGGGATCAAAGCTAGAATTTTTATAAATGCCGGTAAATCCATCTTCAGTAAAAATAAAAATGTTATTATTTGAATCAGTTATTTTAATTTCAGCTCCACTAGCTGGCGGCACTGAATTATCAAAATAAGGTGCTGTTAAAGTTAATTTGATTTGTTGATTATTGCCAGACGTTCCTTTAAACCAGTTAATTGAAGCATCAATGACTAGTCTTGGGTTTTCAGAAGGGACATTTAAATCTATCACTTCTTCACAAGATGAAAATAGTGTTATTAGAATAAATATATGGATTAGCTTCTTCATTTTTTAAAACTTAAAATTATATGAAACTGATGGAACAATGCCAAAAATAGAAAGCTTTATAGCTTCATTTACACCTGTATTTCTGTTTTCTCTAAAAGTAATAGACGACGCATTTTTTCTGTTATAAATATTATAAACACCAAATACCCAATAACTTTGATATCCAGCTTTTTTGTATGGTTTTGGGGTGTAATTTAACGAAACATCTAATCGATTATAAGAAGGCAATCTGCTTGAATTTCTATCACTAAAATTGGCAATTGTAATTCCATTATATTCATATTGCCCTACAGGATACGTTGTTGGTTGACCTGTTTGATATAAAAAATTTGAATTAAGCTCCCATTTATTATTTAATTTGTAATTGGCTGTAACAGATATATCATGAGTTTTATCATAAGGAGTATAATACCAATTGCCATTATTTATACCAAGTTCAAATGGCGTTCTACCTTTTGTTTGCTGTTGAGATTTTGAAAGTGTATAAGCTACCCAACCTTTTAATCTTCCTTTATTTTTTCTAAATAGTAGTTCTAATCCATATGCTCTTGCTCTACCGTTTAAAATAACTTGTTCAATAGCATTATTGGCAATTAAATCAGCTCCATCTATATAGTCAATTCTGTTTTTTATGGTTTTATAAAAACTTTCAGTCTCTAATGAATACATGTCATTATTAAAATTTTTAAAATAACCAATTGCAAATTGATCTAATAATTGAGGTTTAACGTATTTTCCACTTGGAGTCCAAACATCAAGAGGCGTAGGTGAAGTTGTGTTTGATAGTAAATGTAAATACTGACTTAAACGGTTATAACTTCCTTTAATTGAAGTATTTTCGTTGAATTGATACGAAAGTGAGAATCTTGGTTCAAGATTATGAAAAGTTTTGATAACATGACTTTTTTTGAAGGATTCTATTCCAATAGGATTTGCTTTTTGATAAATTTGAAATTCATTATTAAACGTTACAGCTTCATCATTCTGATAAATATTTAGTTCATCCTGACCTAAGCGTAAAAAAGAACTGAGCCTTAATCCGTATGATAATTCAATCTTATTTGATATTTTCTGATCAACATCTAAATAAATAGCATTTTCAAGGGCATATTTATCTGTTAGTTTATAAGGATTTATACCTGAAGTTTCTGTTGAAGGTTTGATGTCACCAGGATTGAATTTATAATAAATGCTATTTAGCCCATAGAATAACTTAAAGTTACTATTCAAATAATGTTTGAAATCATATTTGATATTGAAATTTTGAATACCAGAATTCCATTTAAATTCTACAAAATTTAGTTTTAAGCCATAATAATAATCAGAATAAATTAATGAGAGATTAGAAAACAATTTGTCAGAGAATAAATGGTTCCATCTAAAGTTTAAAACCGTATTTCCGTATGTGTTTTCAAAACTATTGGCAATACTAAATACATCTCTACCAAAATATCCTGATAAGTAAATATTGTTGTTATCATTGAGTTTATAGCTCAACTTTGTATTTAAATCATAAAAATAGGCAATATTTTGATTATCAAAAAGAGGTAAAAACAAATGCGCATATGATGATCTTCCTCCAAAAAGAAATGATCCTTTTTCCTTTTTAATAGGTCCTTCAGCTAATAAACGGCTGGCAACTATTCCAATACCACCAGTGGCATGAAACTCATTACTATTTCCTTCTTTTTGGTAAATATCTAGTACAGAAGAAACTCTTCCACCATATCTTGCTGGAATTCCTCCTTTGAATAATTTTAAATCTTTTATAGCATCAGGGTTAAAAACTGAAAAAAAACCGAATAAATGTGACGAATTATAAATAGTCGCTTCATCTAAAAGTATTAGATTTTGGTCAGCTGATCCACCACGTACATTAAAGCCTGAAGAACTTTCACCAGCGTTTGACACTCCTGGAAGCAAAGTAATTGCTTTGATAATATCTGCTTCCCCTAGCACAACTGGTAATTGCTTGATGGTTTTGGCGGTTAGTGTATTAACACTCATTTGGGCGTTAGAAATATTTAATTTCTCAACGGTTTCAGTAATTATAACTTCATCCAGACTTTGAATAACTTCGTTAAGTTGATAATCTTTAGAAATGTCATTTATTAAATTAATTCTTTCAATAAGATTTTCATAACCTAAATAGCTAATAATAATTTCATAGTTTCCTTTTGGAAGTGTGATGGAATAAAAACCATATTCATTGGTAGTAGTTCCTGTTTTTAAATCTGGAATAATAATATTAACCCCAATAAGAGTTTCATTATTTTGGTAATCAGAAATAGTTCCACTAAGGGTGAATTTTTCCTGCGCTTGTAAACCGTTAATATTTAAGAGCCATCCTAAACATATAATGGTTAAAACATATTTCATTAATTAGCAGTTTTACACAAAACTATTAAAAAAAAGCTCCTTAATTGGAGCTTTTACTTTTATTTATTTTCCAATTTCTGTAAGAATATTATTAAATGTTTTGCTTGGTCTCATACTTTCATTTACCAATTTTTCATCTGGCAAATAGTAACCACCAATATTAACTGGAGAACCTTGGCTATCATTTAATTCTTTTAAAATTTTAGATTCATTATCTTTTAATGATTTGGCTACTTTACTAAAGGTATCTTTTAATTCTTTATTTTCATTTTGAGCAGCTAAAGCCTCTGCCCAATACATGGTTAAATAAAAATGACTACCTCTATTATCCAGTTCTCCTACATTACGTGAAGGAGACTTTTTATTATCTAAAAATTTATCTGTTGCTTGATCTAATGTTTCAGCAAGAATAAGTGCTTTTTTATTGTTATTATTTTCACCTAAAAATTCAAGAGAAACTGCTAATGCTAAAAATTCACCTAATGAATCCCATCGTAGATGACCTTCTTCTAAAAATTGCTCTACATGTTTTGGAGCCGAACCTCCAGCTCCAGTTTCAAATAATCCACCACCATTCATTAATGGAACTATTGATAACATTTTTGCACTGGTTCCGACTTCTAGAATAGGAAATAAATCTGTTAAATAATCTCGTAATACATTTCCAGTAACAGAGATAGTATCTTTTCCTTCTTTTAATCTTTTACAAGTATAAGTTGTAGCTTCTATTGGTGATAAAATTTTAATATCTAAACCAATTGTATCGTAGTTTGGTAAATATTTATTCACTTTTTTAATTAACTCATTGTCATGAGCTCTTTTGCTATCTAACCAAAAAATAGCAGGTGTATTTGTAGCTCTTGCTCTTGAAACAGCAAGTTTTATCCAGTCTTGAATTGGTGCATCTTTTGCTTGACACATTCTCCAAATATCACCAGCATCAACTTTATGTTCCATTAAAACTTTTCCAGATGCATCAATAACTTTAACAACACCATCTGATTTAATCTCAAATGTTTTGTCATGTGAACCATATTCTTCAGCTTTTTGAGCCATAAGTCCAACATTAGGCACAGTACCCATAGTTGTTGGATCAAAAGCACCATTTTCTTTACAAAAATCTATTGTAGCTTGATAAATTCCAGCATAACTACTATCAGGTATAACAGCTTTGGTGTCTTGTAATTTACCTTCAGCATTCCACATTTTCCCAGAAGTACGAATCATCGCTGGCATGGATGCATCAACAATAACATCACTTGGAACATTAAGATTCGTTATACCTTTGTCAGTATTTACCATTGCTAAAGCAGGACCATTTTTCAAAACCAATTCAATATCAGCTTCAATTTCATGGCGTTTAACTTCTGGTAATTCTTGGATTTTAGCTAATACGTTACCAAAACCATTATTGGCATCGACATTTAAGCTTTTAAAAACAGCGGCATGTTTTTCAAAAACAGAAGCAAAATATACTTTAACAGCATAACCAAATATAATTGGGTCAGAGACCTTCATCATGGTAGCTTTCATGTGCAATGAAAACAATACGTTTTTTGCTTTAGCATCTACAACTTGTTCTTTTAAAAACTTCAATAATGCTTTTTTGCTCATTACAGTTGCATCAATAATTTCATCTTTAAGAATAGCTAAATTATTTTTTAAAACTGTTTTTGTTCCATTGGTATCGTAATGTTCAATTGATATTGCTGTTGCTGCTTTAAGAGTTTTTGATTTTTCATTATGAGCAAAATCACCTTCTGTCATAGTTGCAACATGAGTCTTTGAATCTTTACTCCAAGCTCCCATGCTATGAGGATTTTTTCTGGCGAAATTTTTAATTGCTTTTGGAGCACGTCTATCTGAGTTTCCTTCTCTTAAAACTGGATTTACAGCACTTCCTTTTACTTTGTCATAAGCTGCTCTTATAGCGTTTTCTTCATCAGTTTTTGGGTTATCTGGATAATCAGGTATTAAAAAACCTTTAGATTGTAATTCTTTTATAGCTCCTTTTAATTGAGGGATTGAGGCGCTAATATTTGGCAATTTTATAATATTGGTATCAGGTTTTTTTGCAAGTTCACCTAACTCTGCAAGATCATCTGATTTTTTTTGGTCTTCTGTTAAATATTCTGGAAAGTTTGACAATATTCTTGCTGTTAGAGAGATGTCTTTAGTTTCAATTGTAATTCCAGAAGATTCTGTAATGGCTTTTACTATTGGTAAAAATGAACGTGTTGCTAAAGCTGGAGCTTCGTCTGTAGTAGTGTAAATAATTTTTGACATTTTTGTCTCTCTATTTTAATTAATATACTATTAAGGGAATTTATAAATAAATTATTTTTTTGCTTTGCGAATATACAAAATTTGACTTTTTAAAAGGGTTTATTAACGAATGAAGTTAAATAAAAGTATATATTTTAATAAATTTCTGAAAAGCAAAAAAAACAGAAGAATATTTAAAAAAAACGAGGAAATTTTTATAAAAAACAAAAGCCATATCACTATAGAATTTAATCTACTTTGACATGGCTTTCTTTGAAATAACCTTACATGACCTATTTAACATTTCTGCTAAATCAATTTAAACTTTCATCTAAATTTTTTCAATTCAAGTTTTGTTATTTCAATGAAACATTTCGTGCTGTAATTTTCAATATGCATTGACTTATTACCAAAATGTTTCAGTTTAACTGTTTTTTTTGATGCTGCTAATTTTCCTTTCGTTTTCACGTTAGGTTAACTCCTAGCATTGCTTTTAGTTTAACTTTCACTTTCGATCCTGTTATTTTTCAAAGCTTTCAACCGCACTAGTTGCCAGCTACTTTCGTGTCTGGGACTTTTTACAGTGTCATGATTTTCTGCTCACAAACGCTTACACGCTGTACATCAAATCTCAAAAAACAATTAATTATAAAGAACGTTACTTCATATAGAACTTAATATTAATTCACTTTTGAAATGAAAACAACTAACGCTGTTATTAAATTCTTATGCTAAGATAAATCAACAATTCAAAAAAACAAATTTTATAAGGCTTTAGATATCAACTTTTTATAAACTGCACTTATCAACAATTGTTAATAAAAAAAGCCTTGAATATTTCAAGGCTTTTTATTGATTTATCAAAGTAGAAATAACTTTTAGTAGTGTCTTTTTTCTTTGATTCTTGCTTTTTTACCTGTAAGATCTCTGAAGTAGAAAATACGTGCTCTACGTACTTTACCTCTTTTGTTCACTTCAATTTTTTGTAATGCTGGTAAGTTAACTGGGAAGATACGCTCAACACCAATAGTTCCAGACATTTTTCTAATTGTGAAAGTTTCAGTAGATCCTGATCCTCTTCTTTGAATTACTACACCTCTAAAAAACTGAGTACGCACTTTTTCGCCTTCTCTAATTTCATAGTACACTGTAATTGTATCTCCAGCTCCAAACTCTGGAAAATCTTTTTTTGCTACAAATTCGTCTTGTACAAATTTTACTAAAGATTCCATATCTTTAAATTTAAATAGTTGATTCAGAACAACATTCACGATTTTCGCCAGAGGTTAACCCGAATTTGGGTGCAAAGATAATTATTAATTGATAATTAGCAATAAATCATTTATAATTTTAAATTAATGAAGCAAAAATTTCATTAATGGGGTTAATTATTTCTGCTATAAAAATAACTAGTAAGATTAAAATACATTATAGTTATTCACCTAATAAATCTGGTCGGCGTTCTTTGGTTCTTTGGTAAGCTTGTTCTTCACGCCATTTTTCTATTTCGGGTAGGTTCCCACTAAACAACAATTCTGGTACTTTCATTCCTTTGTATTCTCTTGGTTTTGTATAAATGGGAGGAGCTAATAAATTATCTTGAAACGAATCTGTTAAGGCAGAAGTTTCATTACCTAAAACACCAGGGATTAAACGTATAATTGCATCACAAAATACGGCAGCTGCTAATTCTCCACCGGATAATACATAATCACCAATAGATATTTCTCTCGTTATATAATGGTCACGCACACGTTGGTCTACACCTTTATAATGCCCGCAAAGAATTATAATGTTTTCTTTTAGTGAGATTTGGTTTGCAATACTTTGTTTTAAGGTCTCTCCATCAGGTGTCATGTAAATGACTTCATCATAATTTCGTTCTGATTTTAATGCAGAAATGCATTTATCAATAGGCTCAATCATCATCACCATGCCTGCACCACCACCAAACTGGGTATCATCAACAGATTTATAATTATCAGAAGTAAAATCACGCAAGTTGTGAAAGTATACTTCTACCAAATTAGCTTCAATGGCACGTTTTAAAATAGAAGCTTCAAACGGGCTTTTTAGTAATTCTGGTAAAACGGTAATAATGTCTATGCGCATGATGTATTTACTAGACTACAAAGATAAATGAATTGTTTGGTTTTGCTAAGACGTTTTTGAAACGACATATAAAAGCTGGTAAAAATTCTTATAAAGCAATACACCTTAATCTTTTGTAAACAAAAAATCCACAAATTTACTTGCGGATTTTAAATATTTTATATCATTAAAAATCATTTATTTCCTTTTGTTACTTTTTGTTTGTTTATTTCATCTTGTAATTGGCGTCTTACTTTTTGCTCGCGTTCTAGTGCTGTTTTACGGTGTTCTTCAAATTCTTCTTCAATTTCAGAAAGCGCCTTTTTGGCATCTTTAGTAATGGTATTACTATTTTTAAATTTATATATGAAGAATAATAGAAATCCTAATAACCCAGCAATAATAATCCACATAAGTATATTATAACCAGTTTTACTCATTTGTAAGCCAAATAATGACATACTGTCTTTTTCTGATTTGGTTTTATCTAAATCGCTTTCCGTATTTGTAAGGTTGGTTTTTAAATCGGTTATTTCTTTTGCTTGAGTCTTAACGATAGCTTGTGTATCTGTTAAATCTTTATGTAGTGTTTTTAATGAATCAATAACGTGAGACTTTAAAGTTAGAATCATATTAAGTTTTACAGCTTCATACATTTCACCGTTTGTACCCTTAAAATTACCAGATTTTTTAAGAAGATATTCAAATTGATTATTAATGGTGCCACTATCTAATGAAAGGGTTTCTTCTTCTTGAGTTGTTTGTGCAAAAGACGTTAGTGTACAAACTGAAAAAAGAACAATAACGGCTAATGATTTTATGTAATTCATGTTAGAATTGGTTAAGTTAGACTATTTGATTACGAAGTTAAAAAATAATGTTTAGTATTACTCTTAAATTTAACAAAAAGCCTCATTTAATGAGGCTTAAATATATACGAAATAATTAAAATTTTGGATTATTATTAATAATATGTATAACGTCTAACCTTTGAAATATATTTTGCAAGTCTTATAACTTGATGACTATAACCATATTCATTATCATACCAAATATAAAGAACAATGTTTTTGCCATCTGCTCTTACAATAGTTGCCTTACTGTCATAAATAGACGGTGCAGAGCTTCCAACAATATCACTCGATACTAATTCGTCACTCAATTCATATTTTATTTGTTCTACTAAGTCCCCTTCAAGAGCATATTTTTTTAATATAGTATTAATTCCAGAAATGGACGTAATATTCTCTAATTCTAAATTTAAAATGGCTAATGAACCATTAGGAACTGGAACCCGAATTGCGTTTGATGTTAATTTACCTTCTAAAGTAGGTAAAGCTTTTGCAACGGCACTTCCAGCACCAGTCTCAGTAATAACCATATTTAAACCTGCAGCACGACCTCGACGATATTTTTTATGGTAATTATCAACTAAATTCTGATCATTGGTATAGGCGTGAATTGTTTCTAAATGACCACTTTTTACTCCAAAAGAATCTTCAACAACTTTTAGAACAGGAGTGATGGCATTAGTTGTGCATGAAGCTGCCGAAAAAATATTCACCGTATCAGGATTATACTCTAAATGATTAACGCCATGAACAATGTTAGGGACTCCTTTTCCAGGAGCAGTAAGCAATACTTTATCGACACCTTTTGATTTTAAGTGACGGCTTAAAGCCTCTTTGTCTCTAAAAGCTCCTGTATTGTCAATTACTAAAGCCTTGGTTATGTTATAAAGCGTATAATTGATATCTTCAGGTTGATTAGCTGATATTATATGAACTGTAGTGCCATTAATTATTAAAGCATTTTTGTTAGTATCAACAGAAACAGTTCCTGAAAAATCACCATGTACAGAATCATTTCGTAACAAAGCGGCTCTTTTTTCAAGGGTTACTCCATCTGAATTACCACGTATTACAATAGCACGTAAACGTAACTGACTGCCTTTTCCTGTTCTTGCCATTAATTCGCGAGCTACTAATCTTCCAATCCTGCCAAAACCATATAAGACGACGTCTTTAGGCTGAATTTCAGCATTTTTATTTGCGTCTTTTAGTTTCCTGGCAACAAAAGCTGTTGCATTTGTGTATTTACCACTTTCTAAATGAAATTCATAGGTAAGCTTACCAATGTCTAATTTTGCAGGTGGGATATCAAGAGTTTTAATGGCTTGAGCAATTTCAACAGAATCAAATATTGAAATAGGCTTTTGAACAAATTTGCCTGCATATTCATGTAGGTTGATAATCTGGCTTACATTTCTATCAATTAATTGATTTCTAAAAATCACCAATTCAATAGATTTGTCATACCAAAGATCACTTACAATTTTAATAAATTCTACAGTTGCCTTTCGTCTGTCTGCTTGAAAAATTAGTTCTTTTTCATAAGTTTCGTTAAAACTCATAATACAAAATAGTTTAGTTTGTTTTTTAAATTTTTGCAAAAATACTTTATTTCAAACGTTTTCGTAGAGCATTTGACCAAAAAATAAACCTCTTTAAAATTAACTAAAGAGGTTTAAATTGATAAAATTAATACAGTTATTTATCTAAAGTTATATCGTTCTTTTTCTCCGTTTGTATTTATAAGTTCAATTCTTAGAGATTCATATGAAGACTTGTCTTTTAAAATATTTTGAGCGTCTTCAATTGTTTTTATTTTAACATCATTAATCGATGTTATTATGGAACCTTCTTCAACACCATTATTTCTCCAATAATCGGCATATTTAGTGTCAAGCTGCACAATTTTAATACCATTAGAAGCTTTTAATTTCTTTAAATCTTCTGGTTTGGCATTTTTTACTTGTCCAACAAGAGGCAGGCTTATCGTGTTGTTTTTAAATAATGTTACAGGAATTGTTTTTATAGAACCATCTCTGGAAATGGTTAAACTTACCACATCGTTAGGCCTTTTTGCGTTTAAATGTCCAGTTAAATCTGAAAATTTTGACACTTTAATATTATCGATTTCTTTAATAATGTCTCCTTTATGGATTCCTGCTTTTTCAGCTCCTGAATCTTCAACCACGCTGTCAACATAAACACCTTCAGTATCATTAACGCCAATTTTTTCGGCAATACCGCTATTTAATGCACCTCCGGTAATACCTAAAATTCCATTTTGAACATTGCCATATTCCATAATGTCTTCTATGATCTTTCTGGCAATATTACTTGGAACAGCAAAAGAATACCCAATATAAGATCCTGTTTGTGACGAAATGGCGGTATTGATTCCTATGAGTTCGCCGTTTGTATTTATTAAGGCTCCACCAGAATTTCCAGGGTTTACAGCAGCATCAGTTTGAATGAAAGACTGTGTATTACTTCCCGATAAATCTCTTGATTTAGCACTTATTATACCAGCAGTTACAGTAGAAGTTAAATTAAACGGATTTCCAACAGCCAAAACCCATTCACCTATTTTTGCTTGATCTGAATCGCCAAAAGTAGCATAAGGTAATTTTTCATCGGCTTCTATTTTTAAAAGAGCGATATCTGTTTTTGGGTCAGAACCTATAATTTTAGCCGAATATGTTTTGTTGCTATTTAAGGTAACCGATAGTTCTTGCGAATTATCAATAACATGATTATTAGTTACAATATATCCATCAGCGGTAATGATAACTCCAGAACCAGTTCCTATATGAGCACGTTGTTGTCGTCTGCCATAAAATAAGTCTTCTAAGGTCATTTCTCCAGAGCTTACAGCTAAATTTTTAACATGCACGACAGTATTTATGCTATTTTCGGCAGCAATTGTTAAATCTGGCATCTCGTAATTGTTCTTTAAATTACTTACATTATTTGTCGTCAGAAAGTTTGGCTGCGATTCAGTAGTAGTTAAAACAATATTCTTATTTTCTTCTAAAAATAATTTGTAAGCACCTAGTGTTACAAGTCCACCTATTGCTGACACAAATACTAATGTTAAAATCTTCTTCATAATTTTCAATTTAGGTTTGAATGAATAACGATTAAAATTAAATATTTATTGAATGGATTATTTTCTTTTAACGATTTTTAACGTCAGTTTTAACGACTATTTAACAACTTAAAAAACGATTTAATATTTATATATTTGTGGCTAATTATGCAACAGACATTTTATAAATATCAGGGAACCGGAAATGATTTTGTGATGATTGATAATCGTCAGGAAACATTTGATAAAAACAATACCAAACATATTGCTTTTTTGTGCAACAGACGTTTTGGTATAGGTGCAGACGGACTTATTTTATTAGAAAACCACAAAGACATAGATTTTAAAATGGTTTACTATAATGCCGATGGAAGTGAAAGTACTATGTGTGGAAATGGAGGACGTTGTTTGGTTGCCTTTGCAAAACAATTAGGAATTATTAAAGATAAAGCCACTTTTCTAGCTATTGATGGTTTGCATCAAGCCGAAATTGAAAATGGTATTGTAAAATTGCAAATGCAAGATGTAGCAACTATTGAAAGACATCCAAAACATGTATTTTTAAATACAGGTTCTCCACATCATGTGCAATTTGAAGAGCAAATAGAAAATTTTGATATAAAAAATTTAGGAGCTAAAATTCGATACGGTTCACCTTATAATGAAGCAGGAAGTAATGTGAATTTTGTTAAAAAAATATCTGAAGCAACATTTGCTGTTAGAACGTACGAACGTGGTGTTGAAGATGAAACACTATCTTGTGGAACAGGAGTTACGGCTGTTGCTCTAGCTATGAACTATATTGGTGAAACCAGTCAAAATCTGGTAACCTTACAAACTCAAGGAGGCAATTTAAATGTGTCATTTGAAAAAGAAGGTGATTTGTATAAAAATGTTTGGTTAATTGGACCAGCTAAGTTTGTTTATAAAGGCAATATATGATTACACTAAAAGGTAAAAACATCTATTTACGCGCTTTAGAACCAGAGGATTTAGAGTTTATTCATACCATTGAAAACGATGAATCGCTTTGGGAACTTAGTAATACCATTATGCCTTATTCTAAATTTTTAATTAAACAATATTTAGAACATTCTCATAAAGATATTTTTGAAGTTAAACAACTACGATTGGTAATATCAAATTATTGTGATAAACCAATAGGGATGATAGATTTGTTTGATTTTGATTTTAAAAATAGTAGAGCTGGAGTAGGTATTTTGGTTAGAGATATTATCGATCGACAATTGGGTTACGGTAGTGAGGCATTGCAATTATTAATTAATTATAGTTTTACACATTTAGGGTTACATCAATTATATTGTAATATTTCAGAAGAAAATCAGGCAAGCATCAAGTTGTTTACAAGTCAAGGTTTTCAAAAAATAGGCCTTAAGAAAGATTGGAACTATGTTAATGGAGATTTTAAAAATGAATACTTATTTCAGTTATTAAATAAATAAATGTACATCAAAAAAATTCTTACTGTCATTGCACTTTTAGGTTTAGTAGTAGCCGCTTATTTTTCTTATTTTGTATATAGTGCGATGTTTAAACCTAATACGGCATTTAATAATGAAAGTGCATTTATTTATATTCCTACTAATGCTACTTATGAAAATGTAAGAGAGCAACTTTTACCTCTTTTAAAAGACATTGATAAGTTTGATGCCCTTGCGGAGCAAAAAAAATATGTCACCAACATAAAAGCAGGACGATATATTATTAAGAAAGGGATGAATAATAATGATATTATTAATTCTATACGAAGTAATAATGTTCCAATTAAAATTTCTTTTAACAATCAGGAAACAATTGAAAAACTTGCTGGACGTATCGGTTCACAAATGGAAGCAGACAGTTTGAAATTAGTACAAACTATGTTTGATGAATCGTTTTTAAGTAAGAATAATTTTAATAAAGCAACAGCTTTAGGAATGTACATACCTAATAGCTATGAGTTTTTCTGGAACACTTCTGCAGAACAATTTAGAGACCGTATGCTAAAAGAGTATAAACGTTTTTGGACAGATGTCAGATTAGAAAAAGCCAAATCTATTAACCTCAGTCCTTCACAGGTTATAGCTTTAGCCTCAATTGTATACGAGGAATCTAAAAAGGCAGATGAACAACCCATCATTGCTGGAGTATATTTAAACAGATTGAAAGTTGGAATGCCGCTACAAGCCGATCCAACTATTAAATTTGCAGCATATCAATTGCCAGAGAATAAAAACAGTGTTATTAAACGGGTTTTAAATATCCATAAAGAAATTGATTCTCCTTATAATACATATAAATATTCTGGATTGCCACCTGGGCTTATTACTATGCCAGATGTTTCTGCAATTGATGCAGTTTTAAATTATGAAAAACATGGGTATTATTATTTTGCTGCAGATGTAAATAAATTAGGATACCATAAGTTTGCAAAAACTTTAGCTCAGCATAATGTTAATGCCAGAGAATATCAAAGATATCTATCATCACAAGGCATAAGAAAATAGGTTTGAATTTTAAACTTAAATATTTTTCACTCCTATTTTTTGTATCAGCAATAACTTTTTCACAATCAAAGCTTAATTCATTTTTAAAACCAAGTGACACTTTAAATAAGTCAAGGCAAAAAGCACTATTTATTTCTGAAGCATCACTTGTTGGAGTTACACTTATTGGTTTAAACCAATTATGGTATGCTGATTATGATAAATCTAAATTCCATACTATAAATGATAATGATGAGTGGATGCAAATGGATAAATTTGGTCATCTTTTTTCTTCTTACCAATTAGGACGAATTGGTGCAGATGCTCTCAATTGGAGTGGTGTAAGTAAAAAAAAACAGCTTATTTATGGTTCTACCTTAGGTTTTGGTTTTCTAACTACTGTTGAAATTTTTGATGGTTTTTCAAAAGAATGGGGCTTTTCATGGGGCGATGTATTAGCAAATGGATTAGGCACAACTTTGTATGTTGGTCAAGAATTATTGTGGGAAGAACAGCGTATTTCTATAAAATTTTCATTTCATCAAACAAAATATGCATTACAAAGCCCAGATAAATTAGGTAAAAGTTTTCAAGAACAACTTTTGAAGGACTATAATGGTCAAACATATTGGTTAAGTGCCAATCTTCACTCTTTTTTTAAGGAAAGTAAATTTCCAAAATGGATTAACATTGCCTTTGGTTACGGGGCAAGCGGCATGTTAAATGGAAGTAAAGATATTGACAATCAGTTGTTAACAAATAATGATAGGTACCATCAATATTATTTAAGTTTTGATGTAAATTTGAAAAACATCAAAACAGATTCACATTTTTTGAAAACTATTTTGAGTGTTTTTAATAGCATTAAAGTACCATTTCCTACCCTAGAATTAAGCAATAAAAGGTGTGTATTTCATCTATTGTACTATTAAAAAATACACATAATCGATTAATTTTGAATTAATTAAAAAAATGTCTAATTTTGCACGCTGAAATTTTCAGGCTTTTTTTTTGTTAAAATATGCTGAAGAAATTTAAACATTATGAAAAAAAATATTGCAAGTTATTTAATAGTATCGCTTACAATATGCATTTTATTGTATGTTTCGCTTTCATCAAATAAAGCGATTGATTCAAGCAAGTATTCTACAGCCGGTTTAGTGTTAAATTACACGGTAAGCCAAGATGCAAGTACTAAAACTAGTGACTTAGCATTGTTGAACGCAAACAAATCATATTCACCTTTTTTGGGAAAATCATTTGTAGGATTTAAAGAAGCTTTAGCTTTTAAAGAGTCTCGAGGAGATTATTTTACTGTAAATACTTTAGGGTATTTAGGTAAATATCAATTTGGAAAGGCTACCTTAAAGCTGATTGGAATTCATGATTCTGAAGAATTTTTGAAAGATCCTGAGCTTCAAGAACGTGCTTTTATTGCTAATGCAGAACGTAATAAGTGGATTTTAAGACGAGATATTAAAAATTTTGTTGGTAAGAAAATAAATGGAATCACTATTACAGAATCTGGTATTTTAGCCGCAGCCCATTTAGCTGGTGCTGGTAGCGTGAAAGATTATTTAAGAAGTTATGGAACTGAAAATTTTGAAGATGCTTATGGTACCACTATTGAGTATTATATGAAAAAGTTTTCTGGTTACGATACGTCTTTTTTGAAGCCAAATAAAAACGCAAAAGCAACTTCAGTTTAAAAAAACAATTAGTTTTTATGAATAATAAATATTGTAGGTCTTTTATGAAGGTCTACAATATTTTTTTTCCAAACATTTACAGTTTGGGTCTTAATAAATTCTGTTGATAAAGTAATATCACAAGCTACACAAATTAAGGTATTTCCATCTAAAGTGTTGCACATTTCCTCTAGCATTTTATTGTTTCTGTAAGGAGTTTCAATAAAAATTTGAGATTGATTATGTTCTGATGAAATTCTTTCTAAGCGCTTAATTTCTTTTTTTCTCTCATCTTTATCAATTGGTAAGTAGCCATTAAAAGCAAAACTTTGCCCATTCATACCAGAACTCATTAGAGCCATTAAAATAGATGAAGGGCCAACTAAAGGTACTACTTTGATGTTTTTTTGATGCGCAATTTTAACAATGTCAGCACCAGGATCAGCAACTCCAGGGCAACCAGCTTCAGATAATAGACCAATATTAGTGCCTTTAATGCAAGGTTCTAAATATTCAGGTAATAAACTTTTGTCAGTAAATTTATTAAGTGGAAAAAGTTTTAAAGTTGCTTGTACTTTTTTAGGATTAATTTTTTTTATAAAATGTCTAGCTGTTTTTTCATTTTCAACAATATAAACATCAGTTTCTTCTATAATTTTTTTTACTGAAATTGGAAGAACTTCCAAAGGCTCGTTATCACCTAAAGTGGTTGGTATAAGATAAAGTTTCCCTTTTTCAATAATCATAAGATGCGTTTGTTTTAAGAATTTAGAGTTTAAAAGTACTAAATATTTAGCAGAAGAATATTTTAAACCAATGAATCAGCAATAATAGTACACGCCTCATCTAACATTTTATATACATTTTCAAAACCTTGTTCGCCACCATAATAAGGGTCTGGAACATCATAGTTTTGATTCGGATAAACCTCATTTAAAATAAATTTCACTTTATTTTCATCATTTTCGTTTCTAGCTAACGAAATAACGTTTCCATAATTTGATTCATCCATCACATATATGTAATCAAAAGCATCAAAATCTTTAACACTAAATTGTCTTCCTTTTAAATTCGAAATATCAATCCCATACTTTTTGCCAACAGCTATGGATCTTCTGTCTGGTTGACTACCTACATGATAATTGGCTGTTCCAGCTGAGTCTACTATGAATTTATTGTCGGGTAATTTAGATTTTAGAATGCCTTCAGCCAAAGGAGAACGACAAATATTCCCAAGGCAAACCATTAAAATTTTAATCATTACAAAAGGAATTTAAACAGATAGTTTTTTGCTTATATCTTCAACATACTTTCTGAATTGTTTGTCTGTTGAAGTTAAGTTGTCTACTGTTTTACAAGCGTGAAGTACGGTTGCATGATCTCTTTTTCCTATTTGAGAACCAATACTAGCTAATGATGCTTTTGTGAATTTTTTAGCAAAAAACATGGCCAATTGTCTTGCTTGAACAATATGACGTTTTCTGGTTTTAGATTGTAACGTGTCAATATCCATTTGGAAATAATCTGAAACCACTTTTTGTATGTAGTCAATAGAAACTTCTCGCTTCGTGTTCTTTACAAACTTTTCAACTATTTGTCTGGCGAGGTCAAGTGTAATTTCTTTTTTATTGAACGATGACTGTGCAATTAATGAAATGATGGCACCTTCAAGTTCTCTAACATTACTTTTAATGTTTTTTGCAACAAATTCAATAATATCATCAGGCATTTCTACGCCATCACGATATAATTTGTTTTTCAATATGGACACTCTGGTTTCAAAATCTGGGTTTTGCAATTCAGCAGAAAGCCCCCATTTAAAACGAGATAATAAACGTTGTTCTATATCTTGCATATCAACAGGTGCTTTATCACTTGTTAAAATAACTTGCTTACCGTTTTGATGTAAGTGGTTAAAAATATGGAAGAATACATCTTGTGTTCCAGATTTACCTGAAAGAAATTGTACGTCATCAATGATTAATACATCTATTATTTGATAAAAATGAATAAAATCATTTCTGTTATTTTTCTTTACAGAGTCAATATATTGTTGTGTGAACTTCTCAGCAGAAATGTATAAAACAGTTTTTTCTGGATATTTATCTTTAATATCAACACCAATAGCATGAGCCAAATGAGTTTTTCCAAGACCAACACCTCCAAAAATCAATAATGGATTAAATGATGTTCCACCTGGTTTTGAAGCCACTGCTAAACCAGCACTTCTGGCTAAACGGTTAGAATCTCCTTCTAAGAAATTTTCAAAACTATAATTTGGATTTAGTTGCGATTCAATTTTTACATTACGAATACCTGGAATAACAAAAGGATTTCTTAATTCAGGATTTTTGTTATTTAAAGGTATATCTACTTCTTGAGATTTAACCGCGGTTCTGTTAGAACTTGGTATCTTTTCTGTAAATGGTTGTTTATTGCCATACGTGTTTTCCATTTTAATGATGTAAACAAGTTTAGCCTTTTCGCCTAACTCTTTTGTTAATGATACCTTTAGAATTTTCACATAGTGCTCTTCAAGCCATTCATAAAAGAATTTACTTGGTACTTGAATGCTTAATGCGTTATCTGCAAGCTTAACTGCTGTAATTGGTTCAAACCAAGTTTTATATGCTTGCGGTTGTATATTATCCTTTATAAATTCAAGACAATTATTCCATACCGATTGCGCAGTTATACTCATTAATTTTGTTTTATGGTTTGTTAGTTAGTTGTTAAACAGAGAAGTAAATTCTCAATCCCTTTAGTGTGACAAATATGTGAACAAAATTCTTAAAAAAAAAATCATTTGCTATTGAATATTAAGAAAAAAATCCTCATGTTTATCAACTAGCCGAAAGTACAAATTTTTTTTTAAAATACTTATATATTATTTGATGAAAAGCCAATTAAAATTTGATGAAATACAAATTAGAGTTCGTTATGGTGAAACTGATCAAATGGGGGTCGTTCATCATGGAAATTACGCATTATATCTAGAGATGGGGCGTATTGAATGGTTGAGAAAATTGGGAATTTCTTATAAAAAAATGGAAGATAGCGGCATTAAGCTTCCTGTGGTTTCAATGATGTTAAGCTTTAAAAAACCAGCATATTATGACGATGTAATTAATGTGAAAACTCAACTAAAAAAGAGACCTACAGCTAAGATAGAATTTGAATATGAAATCACTGATGAAGTAGGAAAAATCATTGCAACTGCAAGTGTTATTTTAGCATTTGTTGATATGAAAACAAATAGACCAGTTAGAGCGCCTCAATATATTTTAGACGTTATAGAGAATTAATTTAAATTATCCTAATCGATACTTCGAAGACATTATTAAAAGCTTCAAAGATCAAATTTGAATCTTTTTTTCTTACAGAAATAGTTATCTGACAATTCAATTCTAATTTTTGATTTATAACCTCTAAGTTTTTTTCCTTTATAATTCGCATTACCTTATTCATGTTTTTGTAATCGAAAGTAATCAGGTAATCAATGTTAATGGTTTTTTCTACAATAGAAGTATTCTCTAGAGCTAGTTGAGCAGAAGTTTTGTAGGCATTTATCAATCCACCAACGCCTAATTTAACACCTCCAAAGTATCTTACAACAACAATTAAAATATTAGTGACTTCAAATGATTGTATTTGCCCGTAAATAGGCATGCCTGCAGTATTATTGGGTTCACCGTCGTCATTTGCTCTAAACGATATAGTGTCTGTTCCTATTTGATACGCATAACACCAGTGCCTTGCCGAATGATGCTTTTTTTTAAGGTCGATTAAATGATTTTTTACTTCGTCTTCATTTAATACAGGAAAGGCATATCCAAAAAACTTACTGTTTTTATCTTTAAATAAAATTTCTTTTGAAGGGGTTTCAATAGTTTTATATGTGTCTTTTTCAGTCAATATTTTTTAGAATAATTCTTTTTTGGTTTTAAAAAGTGTGATTACATCTTCATTTTCTGGATTTATATGCCAAACACGGTAACCTAATTTTTTTGCAGAACTTATATTTTCTGAATTGTCATCTATAAATAATGTGTGTTTAGCTTCAAGGTTATTTTCTTTCAAAACAAATTCGAAAATGTCTGCATTGGGTTTTCTTAACATGATTTCATGTGACAAATAAAATTTATCAAAACAGTTTTTAAAATCTTCGTAAAAAGCAATATTTTCTTTCACCCAATTTATGTGGATTTCGTTAGTGTTGCTTAAAAGTATGAGTTTATATTTTGAGGATTTTTTTAATTCTTTTAAAAAATCTAACCTGTTTTCAGGAAAATCTTTCAGCATATAATTCCAGTTATCAATAAGTTTTTCTTCTGGAATGTTTGGAAAATTATCTGAGTAAAATTCCATAAATTCTTCCGAAGAAATTAATCCTTGCTCGTAAAGAGAATTAACAGCAATCATTTCTTCAGGAAATTTTTTGAGTTTAAATAGTTTTAGAGCATTTTGTGTAGCTCCATCAATGTCAAGATTTAAGAAAATGTTTCCAAAATCAAAAACTATACTTTTAATCATTTGTGTAAATTTTAAGAATGTCTTCTTTAATTTTTGTTTCAGAAACCAATTTTCCTGAAAAAGTTGGTGATTTAACGCCTTCATTAAAATAACAATTTCCGGTAAAAACTCTGGCTTCGTCCCATAAGTTTTCATTAATAAAGGTTTGTAATGTTTTAGATCCACCTTCAATAATAACAGATGTTATCTCATGTTCAAATAAAACAGAACAAATTTGTTGTGCTATATTGTTAGAAAAGTCAATGTTATTTTTACCTATAATAATCGTTTTTGCATCATCGTTAAAAACACTGTAGTTTTTTGATAATTTATAGTCTTTGTCAATAACAATTCGAATAGGATTTTCACCTTTCCAATCTCTAACTGTTAAACTAGGATTGTCTTGTAAAACGGTATTGTTTCCAACTAAAATTGCCAGTTCTTCGGCGCGCCATTTATGGACTAATTGTCTTGAAAATTCATTGGTAATCCAAACAGGTTTTTGTTCGTTTATGGTTTTTGGAGCCATAAAACCGTCAATAGTTTCAGCCCATTTTAAAATAATATAAGGGCGCTTTTTATTGTGAAATGTAAAAAAGCGTTTATGATGATCTTTGCATTCTGTTTCTAAAACTCCAACAGTCACTTGGCAACCTGAATTTATTAGTTTTTCAATGCCTTTGCCTGCAACTTTTTCATTGTCATCAATACATCCAATAACTATGTTTGGAATTTTATGGTAAATTATTAAATCACTGCAAGGTGGAGTCTTTCCGTAATGACTGCAAGGCTCTAGTGTGACGTATAATGTAGCTTTTTTTAAAAGTGTTTTATCTTTAACAGAATTAATAGCATTAACTTCGGCATGTGAGCCACCATATTTGCTAGTAAATCCTTCTCCAATAATAGTGTTATTTAGCACAATTACACAGCCAACCATAGGATTAGGACGTGTTATTCCTAAGCCATTTTTAGCAATTTCTATACACCTTTTTATGTATTTTTCATGTATATTCACATCGCAAAAATAAGACTAAAAAATGGGTAATAACAATATCATTATAAGAGAAATTCAACCTGCTGATAATGCTCAAATTGAGAGCGTTATTAGAGCTTGTTTTCATGAATTTAAAATTCCGTTAGTAGGAACTGCTTATGAAGATGAGGAAACATCTAGAATGTTTGAGTCTTTTCAGAATGAAAACGATGTTTATTTTGTAATAGAGTTAGATGGTGAAGTGCTTGGTGGCGGAGGCGTAAAACCTTTAAAAGATTTTGAAGCTGACGATGTTTGCGAAATTCAAAAAATGTATTTTTCACCGAAAGTAAGAGGAAAAGGCTATGGTAAACTTTTGTTTGAAAAATGCATGCAAAGTGCCAAGGATTTAGGATATAAAAAATGTTATTTAGAATCGGCATCACAATTAAAAGCGGCTATACATGTCTATGAATCTTTTGGATTTAAACATTTAGATGGAGCTTTAGGAAATACAGGACATTTTTCTTGTGGTGTTTGGATGATTAAAGATTTATGAAATTAAGGGAGACTAAAGAGTTTTTTCAAAATGAGTTAAATGGGCTTTATGAAGCTGAAGAAATTAATAATTTCTTTAATATTCTTATTGAATTTTATTTGGGTTTAAATCGTCTGAATTTTGCATTAAATCCTGAACAAATTTTTTCAATAGAAGAATATCAGCCTATTCTTAATGGGTTAAAGGCTTTAAAAAAAAATATTCCTATTCAATATATAATAGGTGAAACTGAATTTTTTGGTTTGCCATTCAAAGTAAACGCAAGTGTATTAATCCCAAGACCTGAAACCGAAGAGTTGGTTCAGTGGATTTTAAAGAATCAATCGAAAACTAAAAATAATCTCAGTATTTTAGATATAGGAACTGGTAGTGGTTGTATTGCCATTTCATTGGCTAATAATTTACCAAACGCTACGGTATATGCTTTAGATGTTAGCAAAGAAGCTCTTAAAACAGCAGCCCAAAATGCAGAATTAAATCATGTAAATGTTGAATTTATTGAAGCTAGTATACTGAACTCAAAAACATGGAATTCATATTTTAAAAATTTAAAGTTCGATATCATAGTTTCAAATCCACCTTACGTTCGTGAGTTGGAAAAAGAACAAATGAAAGCCAATGTTTTAGATAATGAACCTCATTTAGCGTTGTTTGTTGATGACGAAGATTCATTGAAATTTTATAAAGCCATTACACAATTTGCTGTTGATAATTTAAAGGATAAAGGGTGTTTATTTTTTGAAATCAATGAGTATCTTGGAAATTCAATGATTCAATTATTAAAAGATTATAATTTTAACGATGTTGTGTTAAAACAAGATATTTTTAAAAAAGACAGAATGATAAAAGGAACTAAAAAAGGATGAAATCAATATCTGTGTTTTGCGGTAGTAGCGAAGGAAATGATGATTATATTATTTCTCAAGCTTATAATTTAGGTGTTGAGTTTGCAAAAAAAGAAATTTCTTTAGTATATGGCGCTGCAAAAATTGGTGTCATGGGGCAAGTAGCTAGAGGTGTCATGGATAATAATGGAAAAACTATTGGTGTGATACCTGAATTTTTAAAATTAAAGGAAGTTTATCATCCAAATCTCTCAGAGCTCATTGTAACAGAAAATATGCACCAAAGAAAAATAATAATGTATGACAAAAGTGATGGTTTTATTATTCTTCCTGGTGGATTTGGAACAATGGACGAGTTTTTTGAGATTACAACTTGGGGACAATTAGGATTGCATTCTAAACCTATTGGAATTTTAAATATTAATGGGTTTTATGATGATTTAATTGCCTTGGCTCATGCAATGGTTAAAAAAGGGTTTTTAAAACAAGCTAATTTTGACGCATTAGTCGTTGACACAACAATTAAAGGGTTGTTAGATAAAATGAATAACTATAAGGCATTATCAATTCCAAAGTGGTTAAATAAGGAACAAATTTAATAATGAGTATAAAACAGCAAATTGATCAGCTTAGAAATGAATTAAACGAACATAACTATAATTATTATGTTCTTGATACTCCAACTATTTCTGATTTTGAATTCGATATAAAACTTAAGGAACTTCAGGATTTGGAGGCAAAACATCCTGAATTTTTTGATATTAATTCACCAACGCAACGAGTTGGTGGAGAAATAACCAAGAATTTTGAAACCATTCCTCATGAATACCGCATGTATTCTTTAGAAAATTCTTATTCAATAGAAGATTTAAAAGATTGGGAAATTAGAACTAAAAAGTTAATTGATGATGATATTCAATATACCTGTGAACTTAAATATGATGGTGCATCTATTAGTTTAACGTATGAAAATGGAATTTTAGTTAGAGCATTAACTCGAGGAGATGGTTTTCAAGGTGACAATGTAACAGCTAATATAAAAACAATAAAGTCGGTTCCTTTAAAATTGAAAGGAGATTTCCCTCCAAAATTTGATATTCGTGGGGAAATTGTTTTGCCGTTTGATGGTTTCAATAAAATGAATGAAGAGCGTATTGAGATAGGAGAGGAGCCTTACAGAAATCCTAGAAATACAGCTTCAGGAAGTTTAAAGTTACAAGATAGTGCAGAAGTAGCAAAGCGTCCTTTGGAGTGCTTATTGTATAATTTAACAGGAGCAAATCTTGGTGTAAAAACACAATTTGAAAGCTTAGAAAAAGCAAGAGAATGGGGTTTTAAAGTGCCAAAAGCAGACAAACTTGTAAATTCATTAGATGAGGTTTTTGATTTTATTAATTATTGGGATATTCATCGTCATGATTTACCTTTTGAAACAGATGGTGTTGTTATTAAAGTAAATAGCTTTCAACAACAAGAAGAATTAGGTTATACAGCAAAATCACCTCGTTGGGCAATAGCTTATAAGTTTAAAGCTGAACAGGTTTCAACCAAATTAAATAGTATTTCATACCAAGTTGGTAGAACAGGTGCTATTACACCAGTTGCTAATTTAGAGCCTGTTGAATTGGCTGGTACCATTGTAAAAAGAGCTTCTTTACATAATGCAGATCAAATTGAAAAACTCGATATAAGAGTAGGCGATGAGGTGTTTGTTGAAAAAGGAGGTGAAATTATTCCTAAAATTATTGCAGTCGATTTAAATAAGCGATTACAGGAATCAAAACCTACAGAGTATATAACTCATTGTCCCGAATGTCATACAGAACTGGTAAGAGAAGAAGGAGAAGCGCAACACTATTGCCCTAATTATAATGGATGTAAACCACAAATTATTGGTCGAATTCAGCATTTTATTTCTCGAAAAGCAATGGATATTGAAGGACTTGGTGGAGAAACTGTGACTCTTTTGGTTAATGCGGGTCTTATTAATAATTATTCTGATTTATATGAATTAACTAAAGAGCAAATTATTCCTTTGGAGAGAATGGCAGAAAAGAGTGCAGATAATTTAATTGAAGGGATTAAGAAATCTGTTAATATTCCTTTTGAACGTGTTTTGTATGCTTTAGGAATTCGTTATGTAGGTGAAACTGTTGCAAAAAAACTTTCTAAACATTATAAAAACATCAATGCTTTAGCAAATGCTTCTCAGGACGATTTAATTAATGTTGATGAAATAGGAGTTAAAATTGCTGAGAGTGTTCAAGAGTTTTTTAAATCGGAAAAAAACGTTTTAATTATTGAGAGACTTAAACAATTTGGGCTGCAATTAGAAATTTCGGCAGATCAATTAAAAGAGCAAACAGATAAACTAAAAGGGTTAAGTATAGTTGTATCTGGGGTTTTTGAAACATTGTCAAGAGATGAACTTAAAAAACTAATTGAAGATAATGGTGGCAAGGTGAGTAGTTCAATATCTTCAAAAACAAGTTTTATTATTGCTGGCGATAATATGGGACCAAGTAAGAGACAGAAGGCAGAGAAGTTAAATATTCTGATTATTTCGGAAAAAGAATTCTTACAAAAATAGAATAGTGTTAAAAAAACATCGATAAAAAGTATTTTTTTGTCGTTTATTTGTATTTTTTTATATATTTGTGCTTTAACTATAAAATTATAGTCATGAGTAAGTCAAAAATTATGGTTGGGTTAGTGTTGTTGGTTTATATAAGTTTTGTTGCATTTCAGTTTAATAGCAGTAATTACTTTGCCGCTTCTTTAGATGCTATATTATTACCCTTAATTACTTTAAGTTACTTTATAAATAACCCTAAACCAGAATTGTTTTTCTCTCTCTTTTTGATATGTTATTCAATTGCAGACTTAATTGGTTTGAGTGCTAAATTTGATAATGATTTTATTCCGTATTCTTATTACTACTACATTGGAAATGGTGTTTATATAGTTGCCTATTTAGTGCTTTTGGTAAAAATTTTGAGATCACTTTCATTTTTGCATATTATAAAGAATTTTAAGTTACATATAATTGTCTTGATGGGGCTTAATGTTTATATTGCTTATGTTTTGCAGGTTATTGTTAATCCATATGTAGAAATGACGAATGAATATTTTGTTGAAATTATTTATAATGTGTCCATGTTATTGGTTCTTTCGTCATCTTTACTTGCTTATTTTTATAAAGATGACAGAAAATCTTTATTTATGTTTTTGGGTTCTTTAGCTATTGTTTTTTCAGAAGTAATTGGTGTGGCTTATATGTATGTAGACCAGCAAAATTTATTGAATTTTATTTCTACTTCATTAACACTATTGGCTTTTTACTTTTATTGTCAGCAATCAAGCTTTAATAATGAAGAAATTAACCAATTTCATCAGATCAATAATTAAAGATATTTATTAATAAAAGGAATATTTTTTCTGTAAATCATCAAAATAATTGCTGAGAGCAAAAAGGTAATAACCGCAGTTATAAAAAGAGTGCCTCCATCATTATTTACAGCAATTCCTAATTGCGTTAAATGCATCATAATGGCGCCTCCTATAACGACTAAGGTGATAAGAGAGCCAGCCCAAGCTGTTTTGGGAATTAATAATAGAATACTTGCAATCAATTCAACAATACCAATACTAATTCTTCCAATAGGTTCTAAGCCTATTTTTGTGAATATGTAAACACTAACTGGATGGGCAGTGAATTTAAAGCGTAATGTTTGAATTAGAATGATTGATACTATTAACCTCAATACTAAAGGAGTATATTTTTTCATATTATCAGGTTTAAAGTTTTGTCGCTCAAAAAGTTAATTCATTTCTTAAATTAAATTATTTTTTAAAAGATTCAGCGAAAAGTGTATTTCATCGATAAAATATATAATTATATCGGTAAAATAATTTTTATTTTTATATTTGAGTAACCTACTTATGTTATTGAATTATGAAACGTTTACTTTTATTTAGTTTAAACAAAGTATTTGTTGGAGCATTGTTTCTTTTGATTGTATTGAATATAATTGGAACTGTTAGCGAAGATGCTCTGTTTTTACAATCTACAAAACCGTTATTTATTCCTGTTTTTTTAATTTTTTTTTTTATAAATAATAAGTTCAATAACATTCCATTTATTTTATTCTTTTTATACTCTTTTTTAGGAGATTCATCCTCTATGTTTTTTTCAAATGAAATATTTTTAAAAGCATCAAGTATTATGTACTTTTTAAGCTATTTGTGTTTATTAAGTTTTATAATCCCAAAATTTAAATTTGAAGAGTTTAATAAAATAATAGCAATTTATTTAACAATAGTATTACTTATAAACATGTTCTTTTTGTATGTAGTGTACGGTGTATTAAAAAGTATTATACCGGATAGCTTAGAGTTATTTTTATTTGGAATTAAAAGTATTTCTTTAATTGTTTTGGTTATTATTGCTTTTGGAGTCTATTTAAATTCTGAGAGTAGGCAGACAATTTTGTTTTTAATAATGACTTTATGCTTTATGTTTAGTGATTTATTGAATTATATAAGTCAATATTATGTATATCACTGGAGCTTTTTAATGTTAGATAGAATATTACATATTTTAGGACTATTCTATTTATTCAATTTTATTATTGAGTATAATAAAAGCTATAAAAAAGAGGAGATAAAAGAAGACGAATTGCCAGCTAATAATATTTTAGCCTAAACAATTATAGAAGTTCCGTTAGCAGCTACATTTTTTTTTGAATCAAAATAAAAATCAATTTTCCCTAAGTTTATTCCGTAACATCCAACTTGGTTTACAAGCATATTATTGCCTTCTTTATTTTTAACAATAGTGGGTTTCTTTAAAAAGGTATGAGTATGTCCACCAATAATTAAATCAATATTTTTTGTGGCTTCAGCGAGTTTTAAATCGCTTATTTTATCAGTTTCATTTTTATAGTTATAGCCTAAATGTGATAAACAAATTATAAGGTCGCACTTTTCCTCGGTTTTTAAAATACGTGTCATTTCCTGAGAAATTTCAATTGGGTTAAGATATTTGGTTTCTTTATAGTTCGATTTGTCAACAAGGCCTTCTAGTTCAATGCCTAAACCAAAAACACCAATTTTAATCCCTTCTTTTATAAATATTTTATAAGGTTTAACATGAGTATCCATGACTGTATTCGAGAAATTGTAATTTGCTGAAATAAAGTCAAATTTAGCATGTGGTAATTGGGCAAATAAGCCGTCAATGCCGTTGTCAAAATCATGATTTCCAATAGTAGCTACATCATACTTAAGCATACTCATGAGTTTAAATTCAAGTTCACCTCCATAATAATTAAAATATGGAGTGCCTTGAAAAATATCACCAGCGTCTAATAATAGTGTGTTAGGGTTTTCTTTTCTAATAGATTCAATTAAACTGGCTCTTCTTGCAACACCACCTTTATTTGCATTTCTTCCATCTTCAGGGCCAAAAGGGTCAATGTGACTATGCACATCATTAGTATGGAGAATAGTGATTTTTTTTATTTCAGAAGCAGTTGCAAAAGATGATAAACTTAAATTTCCTAATGTTATTAATGCAGTTCCTGCTGATGTTTTTTGTATAAAATCTCTACGCTTCATTTAATGTACTATTATTTAATTTGAATAAACCTATCATCAATAACAGGACTAATGGTGTCAACTTTTTTGAAATAATCTATAAGAACATTTCTAATTTTATAATTTAAATCATACAAGCTGTCATTTGGTTTAAAAAAGGTCATATTATCACCTCCGTTATATAAAAAATCATTCGTTGTTACGTAGTATGTTTTCGAGTCATCAATTTTATTGCCTTTTATGGTGGCATCAATAACTTTAAAATCTTTGTCAATGGTTAATTTGAGTTTTGAGATAGGATGGGCTTTTTTACTTCTACACAAATAACTAACTAAGCTATCAATTTGAGTTCCTTTAAGAGCTACAACAACCAAAGTATTTTCAAAGGGCATAAGTTCAAAAGCTGTTTTGGTAGTAATATTACCTTTTGAGATGATGGAACGAATACCTCCATGATTTAATATGACCATATCAATATCTTTTCCAGTTCTTGCTTTAAAAACAGGATTGACTTGATCATAAATGGCATCGGCCATAAAATTACCAATGGCTGTATTAAACTCTCCATCGGTTTTTGAATATGTGTTTGCAGAGTACGCCAAAACGCTATCTAAATCTTTAAAAATATGTTCTCGATAAGGTTTTATGAAATTATCAATTTCATAATTTGTTTGAATACTATCGCTTATTGAAATTTGTTTTCCTTCAATTTTGTAAGGATACATATCGTATTGTTTGCAACTAAAAAAAATAAAAATATTTAACAAAAAAATGAAATGTGTAAACCTCATATATAAAACGGATAATTTTGAATGGACTTTTGTTACATTTGCACAAAGTATAAAGGTATATGATTTTAAAGGTTTTTAAAGAAAAATCTAAGAAAAAGTACTTAAACAAAATGTTATCAATTCGCAACGTTAATGTAAGCGAACATAAGATTAAAAGTTTAGGAATTATTATTCATATTGATGAAATTGATGACTTTGAATTGTTTAGAGGATTGTCAAAGGAATTAAATATTCTTCAAAATAATTTAAAAGTAATAGCATATTCAAGTAACGACAAAAACAAACAAAATTTTTGGGATACGTGCTTTATTAATAAAGATTTTGGTTGGAATGGAAAAATAAAAAACGTTGAATTAAATACTTTTTTGGAAACTGAATTTGATGCTTTAATAAGTTATTATACCCAAGATGAAATAGAGCTTAAATTATTGACAACTTTATCACAAGCTAAATTTAAAATAGGCATTTTACAAACGGATACTCGTTTAAATGATTTAATAATAAAAACCGATTTAAAAGAATTCAACGTATTTAAAAAAGAACTCATTAAATACTTAACTATATTAAAAAAAATTAAAAATGAATAGTAAATTCCTAGGTACAGGAGTCGCATTGGTTACCCCTTTTAAATCAGACTTAAGTATTGATCATGATGCACTAGCAAATATTGTAAATTTCAATGTAGAAAATGGGACAGATTATCTTGTTATTTGTGGTACAACTGGTGAAAGCGTAACTATAACAAAACAAGAAAAAAAGGATGTTATTGCAACTATAACTAAAGCAAATAAAAGAAGAGTTCCTATGGTTTTAGGTATTGGTGGGAATAATACTGCTCAAGTTATTGAAGAAATAAAAGAGACTGATTTAAGTATTTTTGACGCCATTTTATCTGTATCTCCATATTATAGTAAACCAACTCAAGAAGGTTTATATCAACACTTTAAAGCTATTTCTGAAGCTTCTCCAATCGATGTTATTTTATATAATGTTCCTGGTAGAACTTCAAAAAATATGGAACCAGAAACCACACTTTGGTTGGCAAACGATTTTAAAAATGTTGTTGCTGTTAAAGAAGCAGGCAATAATGTTGCTCAATATTTAAGGTTATTAAAAGATAAACCTGAAGATTTTCTTGTTATTTCTGGAGATGACGATTTAGCTTTAGGAGTTGTATTAGCTGGTGGAGCAGGTGTTATTTCTGTAATAGGTCAAGCTTTTCCAAAAGAGTTTTCTAATATGATTAGATTGGGATTGAACGGAGAAGCTAAAAAAGCTTATGATATTCATTTTAAATTGATGGATGTTACATCATATATTTTTGAAGAGAATAATCCAGCAGGTATTAAAGCTGTTTTTGAAGCCTTAAAGCTGTGTCAAGACACCGTTAGATTGCCATTAGTTCCGGCTTCAGACACATTGAAACAAAAAATCAAGAGTTTTATTGATAACTTCTAAATAAAAGTTAAATATTACTTAAACACTATGATGGCCTTAAATCAAGGTTTATTTTAGCCTTAAAATAATATTTTTAAAATCCATAATAAAACCTTAATTTTGCAAACTGTTTTTCAATTTATGAAGAAGTATATTTATATATTAATAACGTTAATAACTTTTAGCTCTTGCAGCGAATATCAAAAGGCCTTAAAATCTGAAGATACTTCTACAAAATTTAAGTTAGGTGAAGATCTGTATAATGAAGGCAAATATGAAAAAGCTAATAAACTTTTTGCACAAATTGTACCAGATTACAGAGGAAAGCCTCAAGCTGAAAAATTAATGTATTTGTATTCTCAATCATTTTATAAAATGAGAGATTATTACATTGCAGGCTATCAATTTGAACGTTTTGCATCTAGTTATCCTAAAAGTGAAAAATTAGCAGAAGCCTCTTTTTTAAGTGCTAAGAGTAATTATATGTTATCTCCAGTTTATACTAAAGACCAAAAAGAGACTAAGCAAGCTATTGAAAAGCTTCAGGAATTTATAAACTTGTTTCCAGACTCGGAATATGTGACAGAAGCAAATACCTTAGTTAAAGAACTAGATTATAAATTAGAATTAAAAGCATTTAGTATAGCTAAACAATACGACCATATTTCGGATTATGAGGCTTCAATAAAATCATTTGATAATTTTATATTTGAATTTCCAGGTTCTACTTTGCGAGAAGATGCTTTATTTTATAAATTGGATGCTTCTTACAAATTGGCAATCAATAGTGTAGAATATAAAAAACAATTTAGATTGAACTCTGCTAAAGTAAGTGCAGATGTATTTAAAAAAGCCTATTCAAATTCTAAATATATTGAAGATGTCAATGCAATGTCTGATAAAATTGAGGAAGAATTAAAAAATTACAGCAATAAAGCTAATATATAATGAAGATAGATTTAAAAAAAACCAATGCTCCTGTTAATACAATAACGTATGACAGAAACCAAATAGATGAAGCTACAGAAAACATCTATGAGTCTATATCAATAATTTCTAGACGTGCTGAGCAAATTAACTCAGAAATTAAAAAAGAATTAATTGATAAGTTAGAAGAGTTTGCTACTTACAATGATAGTCTTGAAGAAGTTTTTGAAAATAAAGAGCAAATTGAGGTTTCTAAATTTTACGAAAAATTACCAAAACCTCATGCATTAGCTGTTCAAGAATGGCTAACAGATAAAATTTATTTTAGAAATACTGAGGAAGACACTCAGGAATAATTTCACCATGTCAATATTAAGCGGCAAAAATATACTTTTAGGCATTAGTGCTGGTATAGCCGCTTATAAAACAGCTTCATTAGTTAGGTTATTTGTAAAAGCTGGTGCCAACGTAAAAGTTGTTATGACACCAACTTCAAAAGAGTTTGTTACGCCTTTAACCTTATCAACACTTTCAAAAAATCCAGTATTTTCATCATTTACTTCAGAAGATGATGATAATGGTGTGTGGAATAGCCATGTAGATTTAGGGCTTTGGGCAGATTTAATGATTATAGCTCCAGCCACAGCAAATACATTATCTAAAATGGCAAATGGGGTTTGCGATAATTTATTATTAGCAACTTATTTGTCGGCTAAATGTCCAGTTTATTTTGCTCCAGCCATGGATTTAGACATGTATAAACATCCCACTACATTGCGTTCTTTCCAAATTTTAAAAAGCTTTGGAAACATTATGATTCCTGCAACTAGCGGAGAATTGGCAAGTGGATTAGTAGGTGAAGGTAGGATGGCAGAACCAGAAGATATTATGTCATTTCTTGAAAATGATATTTTAAACAAACTTCATCTAAAAGGTAAAAAAGTACTTATTACAGCTGGACCAACCTACGAAGCCATTGATCCAGTAAGGTTTATAAGCAATCATTCAAGCGGAAAAATGGGTTTTGAAATAGCTAAACAGGCTGCAAATTTAGGGGCTGAGGTTATTTTAATTTCTGGGCCAACTTCACAAACAGTTTCACATAGTTTAATTAATTTAGTGTCTGTCGTTTCAGCTGATGATATGTATAAAGCCGTACATGAATATTATAGTGAAGTAGATATAGCTATTCTTTCGGCTGCGGTTGCCGACTTTAAACCAAAACAACTTGCTTCTCAAAAAATAAAAAAGAAAGAAAACACGTTAACATTAGAATTAGAAAAAACTAAAGATATTTTAGCATCTTTAGGAGATATTAAAAAGAAACAATTTTTAGTTGGATTTGCATTGGAAACTAATGATGAATTAGAAAATGCAAAAGGAAAATTAAAAGCTAAGAATTTAAATTTAATTGTTTTAAATTCGTTAAATGATAAAGGTGCAGGTTTTAAAACAGATACGAATAAAGTCACTTTTATTGATGATAAACTAAATGTAAACGAATTTCAATTAAAATCTAAAGCAGAAGTTGCAAAAGATTTAATGAATGAAATTATAAAACAAATTAATGCGTAACATCTTACTTATTTTATTTCTTTCTTTGAGTTTAATAGGTTTTTCTCAAGAACTTAATTGTAGTGTTGTAGTAAATGCTCAACAAACAGGAAATGAAAACTTAACTATTTTCAAAACTTTAGAAAAGCAATTAACGGAGTTTGTTAATAATACCAAGTGGACTAATAGAGTTTTTGCACCACAAGAAAGAATCAATTGTAGCATGGTTATTAGCATAAGTGATTATAGTGGAGAAGCTTTTCAAGGAACCATTCAAGTGCAATCTTCTAGACCAGTTTACGGGTCATCATACAGTACACCAATTTACAATGTTAATGATAAAGATTTTACATTTAGATATTTAGAATTTCAAAACCTCATTTTTAATCCTACTCAATTTGAATCAAATTTAGTATCGGCTATTGCATTTCATGTTTACATGGTTTTGGCTTTAGATGCAGATTCTTTTTCTAAAAATGGAGGAGATGTATATTTAAAACAAGCACAAGCGATTGTAAATTATTCTCAACAAGAGAATTATAAAGGATGGAAACTTGAAGATGGATTGCAAAGCAGATTTGCTTTGATTGACAACATATTATCTCCTACATTTAAAGAGTATAGAGATGTTATGTATAATTATCACAGGGAAGGTTTAGATGTTATGAGTACTAATGCCAAAGAAGCAAAGGAAAAAATAGCATCAGCTTTAAAACAATTTGAAGCGATGAATAGCCGAAGACCAAATTCATTTCTTTTGCGTACTTTTTTTGATGCTAAATCTGATGAAATTGAACAGATTTTTAGTAATGGTCCAAACGTGAATATTGCCAGCGTTCAAGAAACATTACAAAAAGTTGCTCCAACCTATGCTAGTAAATGGAGAAATATTAAGTTTTAAGTTGTTTTAAATTTAAAACTCAACTATATTTAGTTTTCATAATTTTTAAATCTGTTTACCAAAGTTGCTAACCTCACTATCAATACAGAATTACGCTTTAATTGATAATCTTCATGTTGATTTCAATAATGGACTTTCAATAATAACAGGGGAAACAGGAGCTGGAAAATCTATACTTCTTGGAGGTTTATCATTAATTCTAGGAAAACGTGCAGATTTAAGCAGTTTAAAAGATACCTCACAAAAATGTATTATTGAAGCTGTTTTTGATGTGTCAAATTATAATCTTAAATCACTTTTTGAAGCCGAAGATTGCGATTATGAAGATCAAACTATCATACGAAGAGAAATTTTACCTTCAGGAAAATCAAGGGCTTTTGTTAATGATTCGCCTGTTAATCTTAATAATTTGCAAGTCATTGGTGAACGTTTAATAGATATTCATTCGCAACACCAAACCATGCAATTGGTAAGTAACGAGTTTCAGTTTCAGGTTATTGATGCTTTGGCAAAAAATGATGAACTCCTTCAACAGTATAAGTTAGAATTAAAAGATTTTAAAAAGCTTCAAAAAGAGCTTAAGGAATTATTGGTTTTTCAAGCTGAAGCAATAAAAGAACACGATTATAATTCATTTTTATTAAATGAATTAATAGAAGCAAATCTTATAGAAGGAGAACTTGCACTACTCGAGGAAGAACATGAAACTTTGAGCAATGTTGAAGCCATAAAAGAAAAACTATCAGAATCTTATCAGCTTTTAAATGATGAGCAAATTGGTGTATTGAATTCGCTTAAGGAATTAAAAAATAATTTCTTAAAGTTAAAAAATTATTCATCAAAGTATGAAGATTTGTTTCATAGAGTAGAAAGTAGTTTTATTGAAATAGACGATGTTTACAGAGAGATTGACAGAATGTATGATACTCTTGAAGCAGATCCTAAACGTTTAGAAGAAGTTAATTCCAAGTTATTAAAAATTAATAATTTACTTCAAAAACACACGGCTAATGATATTTCAGAACTTATCAAGATTAAGAATGATTTAGATGAAAAAGTATCCATCACAGAAAACCTAGATGATACTATTCAAAAGAAAAACAAACAAATTGATTTAAAAACAATCCAATTAGATGCTATAGCCAAACAAATTAATAATAATAGAAAGACTGCTATACCAGATTTAATTACGCAATTAGAAACTATTTTAAGTAGTTTAGGTATGCCAAATGCACAATTCAAAATTGACTGCATTTTTGGAGATAGTTTTTATTCCAATGGAAAAGATGAACTTTCCTTTTTGTTCTCTGCAAATAAAGGCGGGCAGTTTAATGAATTAAAAAAGGCTGCATCAGGAGGTGAGTTGTCCAGAATTATGCTGGCTATAAAATCGGTGCTTTCAAAATATATTCAATTACCAACCATTATTTTTGATGAGATTGATACAGGTGTTTCTGGTGAAATCTCTAATAAAATGGGAGATATTATGTTGCTTATGAGTAAAACTATGCAGGTAATATCTATCACACATTTACCTCAAATTGCAGCAAAAGGACACACGCATTTTAAAGTATATAAAGAAGATATTAATGAGGTAACAACAACAAACTTAATGAAGTTAAATCATGATGAGCGCATTGTTGAAATTGCTCAAATGTTAGGAGGTTTAGAAATGTCATCTTCTGCCATTGCACATGCAAAAGAATTATTGAATTAATTGTATCTTTGACCACTTATTAAACAAATTAACGAATCAACATATAAACTAAAACATATGTCATATAATTTACTAAAAGGAAAGAGAGGAATCATTTTTGGAGCTTTAGACTCAAATTCAATTGCTTGGAAAACTGCAGAACGCGTTCATGAAGAAGGAGGGCAATTTGTTTTAACAAATGCACCAGTAGCTATGCGTATGGGGCAAATCAATGAGTTAGCTAAAAAAACAGGTTCTCAAATTATTCCTGCTGATGCAACTTCTATAGAAGATTTAGAAAATTTAGTAGCAAAATCAATGGAAATTCTTGGTGGTAAAATTGATTTTGTATTGCATTCAATAGGTATGTCTATCAATGTGCGTAAAGGTAAACACTATACAGATCAAAATTACGAATGGACACAAAAAGGAACAGATGTTTCTGCTATGTCTTTTCACAAAGTAATGCAAACGCTTTATAAAGCAGATGCTATGAACGAGTGGGGAAGTATTGTGGCGTTAAGTTATATGGCAGCGCAACGCGTATTTCCAGATTATAATGATATGGCTGATAATAAAGCGTATTTAGAAAGTATTGCCCGTAGTTTTGGGTATTTCTTTGGACGTGATAAAAAAGTTCGTGTAAATACTATTTCACAATCTCCAACACCAACAACTGCCGGAAGTGGTGTAAAAGGATTTGACGGATTTATTGCTTATGCAGATAAGATGTCACCACTTGGTAATGCTACTGCGTTAGATTGCGCAAATTATACGGTAACATTATTTAGTGACCTTACAAAACGTGTTACTTTACAAAACCTTTATAACGATGGAGGTTTTAGTAATATGGGAGTTAGTAATGAGGTAATGGAAACATTCATGAAAGAATAATTTTTTAGATAAATAAAATAAACTAGCCACCTATAAAACGGTGGCTTTTTTGATTGGTTTAGTTACATTTGTGTTATGCAATTACAGTTTTCATTTATCATTCCAGTTTTTAATCGTCCTGACGAAATACAGGAGCTTTTGCAAAGTTTTACAGAGTTAAAAACCAATGAAAATTATGAAATAGTCATTGTTGAAGATGGTTCTAATATTCCATCTAAGGATTTAGTTGAGGGTTTTAAAGAAAAGCTCAATATTTCTTATTTCTTTAAAGAAAATTCAGGTCCTGGTGATTCCAGAAACTATGGAATGAAACATGCCAAAGGAAATTACTTTATCATTTTAGATTCCGATTGTATTTTGCCATCTAATTATTTAGAAGAAGTTTCTAAAAGCTTAAAATCAGATTATGTAGATTGTTTTGGTGGCCCAGATACAGCACACAAATCATTTACAAATCTTCAAAAGGCCATAAATTTTTCTATGACGTCATTTATTACAACAGGTGGTATTCGTGGAAATAAAAAAAGTGTGGATAGATTTCAACCAAGAAGTTTCAATATGGGAATTTCTAAAAAAGCATTTGAAGATTCAAAAGGTTTTGGAAGCATTCATCCAGGTGAAGATCCAGATTTAACCATTAGGCTTTGGAATTTTGGTTATAAAACAAAGTTAATACCTAAAGCAGTTGTGTTTCATAAAAGACGCATTTCATGGCGAAATTTTTTTAAGCAAGTGTACAAGTTTGGTATGGTAAGACCCATTTTAAATCTATGGCATCCAAGTACAAAGAAAATTACTTATTGGTTTCCTTCATTGTTTTGTTTAGGCTTTATAGCTGCTTTAGCTTTATTTTTAATAAATATTAAATGGGCTTTATTAATTTTTATATTGTACTTTATTATAGCTTTTATTTTGGCTTTAATGGATACTAAAAATTTAATGGTAGCCTTACTTTCATTATTGTCAATTTTAGTTCAATTTTTGGGTTATGGCTATGGGTTTTTAAAATCGAATATCATGATATTGCTAAATAGAAATAAAAATCCTGAAACCATTTTTCCTGAACTATTTTTTAAATTAAAATGATAAAAAAGTTAAAAAGAAATATTATTACAGGCATAAAGAACAAAAAAATTAATGTGTTTTTTTTATTCTTATTACTGTCATTTTTAATTTTAATTTTCTCAAAATTATCAAAAGAATATACCAACACAATTATTTTTAATATTGATAAAGTTAATGTTCCTAAAGAATATGTTATATTAAATGATTCAAACGCTAAGCTAAACATTACCTTAAAAACACATGGGTTTAATTGGCTTAAATACTATCTGTCTAAGCCTGAAATAACTATTGATTTTTCAAAAGATGTTAAAAGAAAAGGGGCTTTATATGTTTGGGATAAATCTAAAATTTTTATTAATAGTGAGTCTGAATTTGGAAATCAAGTAGAATTACTTAATGTGAGTCCTGATGAACTTTATTTTAAATACGATGTAAATTTGATAAAAAAAGTTCCTGTAATTGTTAGTGATCAAATTAGTTTTAGCCCAGGTTTTGATGCGATTAATTCTATTAAAGTTGAACCAGATTCCATTCAAATAGTTGGACCAAATGACATGTTAGTTAATATTAAAAGTATAGAAACTGAAAAAATTACTTTAGAAAATATAAAATCAGATATTTTAAAGGTTGTGAAACTAAAAATCCCAAAAAACAATAAGGATTTAATTTTTTCAAATGAAGAAGTAAATTTAAGCTTGAAAGTTGAAAAATTTACTGAAGGAAGTTTAAAAGTACCAATCATATTAATAAATATTCCAGATAGTTTGAGTATTAAATATTTCCCCAAAACTATAAATGTAATTTATTACACGAGCTTAAATAATTTTAATGAAATTTCAGCTAAAGATTTTAAAGTAATCTGTGATTTTAGTAAAGTTAATAACAGTCAAACATTTTTGTTACCAGAGTTAAATAAAATTACCAATAAGGTTAAAACAGCTAAAATTAATCAGCAACATATTGAGTTTATTATAACTGAATAAGCAATCACTAAAAAGCATGAAAATAGTTGGACTTACAGGCGGTATTGGAAGTGGTAAAACAACCGTGGCAAACATGTTTCATGCTTTAGGAGTTCCTGTTTATATTGCAGATGAAGAGGCTAAAAAATTAATGTCTTCATCAAAAATTATTAAAAGAAAACTTATTACTTTGTTTGGTGATGATGCATACGTAAATGGAATATTAAATAAACCTTTTATTGCAAAAACCATTTTTAATGATAAAGCATGCTTAGAAAAAATGAATGCAATAATACATCCAAGAGTTGGTATTCATTTTAAAAAGTGGGTCTTAAAGCAACAATCTCCATATGTTATTAAAGAAGCAGCTATTTTGTTTGAAAATAGCAGTTATAAGCAATGTGATTACATTATAACAGTAACAGCTCCCAAAAAATTAAAAATAAAACGCCTGTTGCAAAGAGATAATACTACTATAGAAAAGATTGAGGCCATTATGAATAATCAATGGAGTGATGAGGAAAAAACAAAGCTTTCTAATTTTGTAATTATAAATTCAGAACTAGAAAAAACAAAAAAACAAGTAGCTAAAATACATAAGAAAATTCTTGAAAATATTTAATAATTCTTAAATTTTAACATTTTTGTTAATGTAAGGTTAAAACGCAAGATAGCTAAATGTTAAAATGTTAATTTTGAACAATGAGCAAGAGAATATTCGTCCTATTGGTTCTGTTAATGAGTATGTCTCTTATAGGAATCATATTTGTTCAGGCATATTATATTAAAGATTCTGTTAAGAATGAAAAGGAACGATTTGAATTCAATGTAAAAAAAGCATTGAATTACGTGTCCAATGCAATTGAAGATAATGAATTAAATACATATTTTGAAAAGTTTCAAAAATTAATAAGTGATAAGGATGTTGATTCTGTTTCAGTTTCACAATTATTTATTTATCAACAGAATAACAATACAAAAGAGACACTTATATATAAAAGTGGAGTTTTAGAAGAAAACTATAAATTATCTTCATCGCTCTTTGACATAGGTTTAGATAGTACTAATATTAAAAGTATCATTGGAAGTTCAAATCTTGAAGTTTATAAAAATGATGATATTTCTAATAAAGATTTAAAAAAGTCACCCATTGTAAATATTATTAATAGTGGGAGATTGCTTGATGCAGAAAGGAACTATTTTGAGAAACAATTTAAAGCTTTAACAAAAACACTTCCAGTTTATCAACGTGTAACAAAAGAACAGATTTCAAGTCTTTTAAGTAAAAAACTTAAAGAAGATAATATTGATATTGATTTTGAATTTGCTATATACGGAAATGATTTAGCAACAAAAGTGCATAGTGATGGTTTTGATAAAAATTCAGAGGAAACATTTAATGTTCCTGTTTTTTATGATGAAAACAATCAAAGTAATTATAAGCTTTTGGTAAGTTTTCCAGATGACAATAAATTCATTTTATCAACAATTATAGGAATGATTTTGTTGTCAGTGATTTTTACATCTATTATAATTTTAGCATATTCAAGTGCCTTGTATCAGTTAGTTAAACAACGTAAAATCTCACAAATAAAAACAGATTTTATAAACAACATGACGCATGAATTTAAAACACCAATTGCTACAATAAATTTAGCTCTTGATGCCATTAAAAATCCTAAAATTATTGATGATAAAGAAAAGGTAATACGTTATCTTAATATGATAAAAGAAGAAAACAAACGCATGCATGCACAGGTTGAAAATGTATTAAGAATATCTAAACTAGAAAAGAATGAACTTAACATTAGTAAGGACAGAGTTAAGTTGCACGACTTAATTAATGATGCTATTACTCATGTAGAGCTTATAGTTGAAGATAGAAAAGGGCACATAAAAACGTTTTTCGATGCAGAAAAGTCTTCAGTTCTAGCTAACGAAACACATTTTACCAATGTGATAGTTAATATTTTGGATAATGCTATTAAATATTCGCCAGAAGCACCAGAAATTGAAGTTTACACAGAAAATGTTGGAACCAACATTTTGTTAAAAATAAAAGATCACGGTAGCGGAATGAGTAAAGCTGCCCAAAAACGTGTGTTTGAAAAGTTTTATAGAGAACACACTGGAAACATACATAACGTTAAAGGTCATGGTCTTGGTCTGGCGTATGTTAAACGAATTGTTGATGACCATCAAGGTCATGTAAAAGTAGAAAGTGAAAAAGATAAAGGAAGCACATTTACAATAAAGCTTCCGTTAATAACATAATTATGGAAGAACAAAACAAGAAAATTTTATTAGTAGAAGACGATCCTAATTTTGGAACTGTTCTTAAAGACTATTTAATGATGAATGATTATGACGTAGTCCATGCCAAAAACGGCATGGAAGGTTTTGAAAAATTCAAAAAAGACGACTTTGATTTATGTATTTTAGACGTCATGATGCCATACAAAGATGGCTTTACTTTGGCGAAAGAAATACGTGACAAAAATAAAGAAGTGCCTATTGTATTCTTAACGGCCAAGACCATGAAAGAAGACGTTTTAAAAGGGTATAAAGTTGGTGCTGATGATTATTTGAATAAGCCTTTTGATAGTGAAGTCTTGCTAATGAAAATTAAAGCCATTATGCAACGTAAGGCTACAGAAACTATTTCGGATAGCAAACAATTTGAATTTAAAATAGGGGCTTTTGACCTTAATTCTAAACTTCGTTTTTTACGTTTTAAAGGTGGTGATCCTGTAAAATTATCCCCAAAAGAAAACGAATTATTGCGTTTGTTGGCCTTACATGAAAACGATTTAATGCCACGCCAGTTAGCGTTGACTAAAATATGGCGGGACGATAACTACTTTACCTCACGGAGTATGGATGTTTATATTGCTAAATTGCGTAAATATTTAAAGCTAGATGAAAAAGTAGAAATTTTAAACATTCATGGTGAAGGGTTTAGGCTAGTGATTAATAGCTAATGCCTCAAAAAAAATAAATAAAAAACCAGCTATTTTGCTGGTTTTTTTTATGTGTATTAAAAAAAATATGAAATTTTTTGAGTTCGTTTAACGGTTGGTATAAGATTAGTTGCGCGTGCAAGCCACTAACTTACTAAAAATGGAACGAACCAGAGGAAAATCCGCAGGATTTTCCGAGTAGGCTAGAACCAAGCAATTATTTTTACACGGTGTTAGGCAACGTTTTTATTTTCGTAGTGTTTTATTTCGTTCAGTTCCGATTCTTTCGATTCCTTTTCCTCCTCAATGTCGAAATCGTCTTGAAGTCCGAGCCAGAATTTTGCGGAATTTCCAAAATATTTGCTCAAACGTAAAGCTGTGTCCGCGGTAATTCGGCGATTTCCCTTTATGATTTCCGAAATTCGAGTTTGCGGAATTTTCAAGTCTTTGGAAAGTCGGTATGCGGTGATTTCCAATGGTTCAAGAAATTCATAATTCAATATTTCTCCAGGATGTATATTTGCTAACTTTTCCATTTTTATATTTTTTTAATGATAATCAATTATTTCTACTTCGCTTGCGTTTCCTTTGTCCCAAATGAAAATAATCCGCCATTGTTTGTTGATCCGAATGCTATAGAATTCGGCCAATTTTCCAGTCAGCTTTTCCAGTCGGTTTGAAGGTGGAATTCTTAAGTCAGCAATATCTTGCGAGTTGTTCAACATTCTCAATTTCCGACGTCCAATGTTCTGAATTTCAATCGGCATTTTCTTGACTCGAATTCCGTTCCAAATCTGTTCGGTCTCTTTCGAGCCAAAGGAAGTAATCATATTTTCGTTTTACGTTACTAACGCCAAAGATAAGTAAAATATTTTAATTTGTAACGGATTTTTTCAAATGTTGCCTAATGCGATGATATGGACTGTTTTAATAGTTTATATCAGCAGTTAAACGAAGTTATATTTTTTTCTGTCAAAGTCAAACAACAATTGTCCTCGCACCCATGATAATATTTAAAAAAAAACTTTTTTATTGAATACGATGCAACAACCACTCTTTAAGTTCATAAAAATTTTGAGGAGCAACTCCATGACCAACAGGAAATTCAGAATAGATATGTTTAATGTTTAAACTGCTTAAAAATGGTGGTGTTTGTCTTGCCCATTCTACTGGAATAACTTGGTCAACACTTCCATGAGAACAATAAAAATCTAAATGAGAGTAGTCTTTTGTCTCAATATCTTTTGTTAAAATGTCTTTATTAATATATCCACTTAAAGCCACAACATTTCTAATTTTTTTAGGATAGGTTAAAGCTACTGCATAACTTAAAATGGTTCCTTGGCTAAAGCCTAAAAGTGTTACATTGTTTTTATTAACAGGGTATTTGGCAATGGCTTCATCAATAAATTTGGCAATTAAATCTCTAGATTCTATTGCTTGTTCATTATCACTCCATTTGCCTTGAACAGCATCAAAATTAATAGCGTACCAAGCATTTCCATAAGGTTGCATGGCATAGGGAGCTTGTGTTGAAATAATAAAAAGTTCTTCAGGAAGTTCGCTGGCAAATGAAAACAAATCATTTTCATCACTGCCATAACCATGAAACATAATCAATATAGGGGCATTTTCAGATAAACTGGATTCCCTAATAATATGTTTTAAAGAAAGTGACTTGTTTACCATTCCTTTACCAAATTACCAAAAATCTTTTGATAGAATTTGCCTAAAATTGGTACTGATTCGGGTTTTCCTGAAATAGCGTTAACAAATCCGTATACAAAAAGAACCCCAAAGAAAATATAGAATGAAAGACGAAGCATTTCTATATCGAAATTAGATATTATAGTTAAGCCTATTGCAAAAAAAGTCAACCATAATCCTAATGCTTGTCTAGTATGAAAAGCAGTAAAATTACTTTGTTTTTCATTGTTCATAAAAAAAGCTATGATGGTACCAAAAATAGTTAAATAACTAATTATTGCTAAGCCTTTTCCTTTTTCAATATCTTGTTCAGTCATGATTATGAATTTAAAGAAATTTGGTTTTTTGAAATAATTCCGTAAACTTTTCCTTTTAAGTTTTGGTGTTCAAAGATAGCATTTTTTGATTTAGATAAAATGTCATTTATAGAAAAAGTATATTTAGTATCAGGATTAAAAAGTGTGATATTCAATGTGTTACCAATATTTATAGGTGTTTGTTCTACACCAAATCTTGATTTTCCTTTAGTTAAAAGTTCTACAGTTTTCTTTAACGTAAACATAGTTTGTAAAGCGCCAAAAGCACTTTCTAAGCCAATGGTTCCATTTTTAGCATGGTCAAATTCTACCTTTTTATGTTCAATATCAATGGGGTTATGATCACTTGTTACCATGTCGATAGTGCCATCTTTAATGCCTTCAAGCAAAGCATCAACATCTTTTTGAATACGCAAAGGAGGTGAAACTTTATAAGCTGTATTGAAATCATTTAAAACGCTATCTGTAAAAAATAAATTATGAATAGCCACACTGCAGGTAATATCCAGTTTTTTCTTTTTGGCTTCTCTTATTAAATCAACAGAACCCGCTGTTGAGATGGTAGGTATATGAAGCTTTCCATTTGTATATTCCAAAAGGAATAAATCTCTTGAAACTTGTAATTCTTCCGATAGGTTTGGATTTCCTTTTAATCCTAAAGAGGTACTTGTAATGTTTTCATTCATTACACCTAAACCAGTAATCTTATTATCTTGTGGAAATGAACAAACCAATCCATTAAAATTGCTGGTATATTGCAATGCTAATTTCATAAGGTTAGCATTTGAAACAGGCTTTTTATAATCGTAAAATGCTACTGCTCCAGCACTTTTCATATCAAATAATTCAGCTAAATCTTCTCCATTGCTATCTTTTGTTAAAGCACCAATAGGTAAAAGCTTAACCGCATTATTTTCTCCTTTTGAAGCCACGAAAGTAACATCAGAATTGCAATCTATTACAGGACTTGTGTTAGCATTCATTGCTACAGTTGTAAAACCAGAAGCTGCTGCGGTTTTCAATCCGTTTTTAATGGTTTCGCGTTCTTCAAATCCTGGTTCTCCAAAACATACGCTACTATCAAACCAACCTTGAGAAATATGAAGGTTTTCAAAAGCTATTTCTTGATATTTTTTTGGATTTTTTAAATGGTGACCAATTTGGGAGATAATACCTTTTTCAATTAAAAGATCTTGAGTTGTATTATGAAACTCGCTTTTAGGATCTATAATTTTAGCTGATTTTATAAGTATGTTCATTTAAAGTATTTTAATATGAGCATTTCAATAATCAAGAACGCTAATGCAAAAATAACAAACCATTTCCATAGCTCATTAATTTTTGTATCACTTTTTAATGTATTAAAAATATCGGTAACAGAATTGCTAAATGTTATGTTTTTTAAACTTGAAATATCTTGGTAATTTAATACGCTTTCCTCTCGGTTATAATTGTAGCTTACATTTTGTATAGGCTCATTTTTTTCACTAACCGAATAAATATTTGAAACAGAAGGCTCATCAATAGTAGTGATAACAACTTTATTATTAAAATACTGTTGCTTAGGGATCAAATTAATGTCTTTAGAAACAAGCGATAAAATATCATCCTGATGTAAATTCACAGAAACATCAAAATTGTTTTCAGTTCCAATAGTAAAATATAAAGCAGGAATTTTAAAACTAAACTTGGCAATATTATAAAATGTTGGAACTATTAATGGAGAGTTTTTAAAGTCTGAATTAGAAGCGTCTAATGAAGATGTAAAAAAGAAACCTTGATTATTTTCAAATAAAAAAGGCTTGCTATCTTCAAATTGAAGTATTGAGTTACTTACTTGATTTGTAACATTGAAAAAGCTTTCTACTTTAGGATATTGAAAGTTTGTAACCTTTTTTTCAAAAACATCATTGGCATATAATGGATGCGAATAATTTATAGTTGTTACTTGTTTTTTGGTTTCTAAAATAGGCTCAATTAAAGTGTTGTAATTTGATAAAAGTGAATTGTAGGATTCTAAATCAATATCTTTTGAAGGAATAACTATTAAAAATCCACCTTGTTTTGTGAATAATTTTAAAACACTTGTCAGTGTACTGGGTATGTTGTTAAGTTCATTTAAAACAACTAAATGTTGCTCATTAATAATATTGTAATCAAATTGATTTAAAAGGGTACTTGCGTAATTAAACTCTTTTTCTGTATAAATGCGCCTTAAAAACGAATCATCACCATTGTTTATGGTAAGTACATTTATTTTTGGCGTTTTATTAATGTTAAAAAATAAACTGTTATCGTATTGTAAATTAGTGTCTTCAATAACTAATCTTCCATTAGTTATTTCATTTAAGGGAAGCGAAAACGATGTTTCAGTTTCTTTGTTTAAAGCTACAGATGTTTTTGCTATCAACTGGTCATTGTTAAATAACGAAACTGGCAAATTATTGATGGAATTACCTGTGTTTTTTAGAATAACTTTTAATTCTAAATTATTACCAGACGTGTTTGAAATGTAAGCCGAATCAATAGACACATTATTTATATTGATAGGATTTAGTTTAACAGCATGAATTTTAAACAAAGAATCATTTAAAGGATTAAAAGCAGTATTATTTTGCTGAAAATCTGATATAAAAACAATATTTCTAATTGCTGCAGAAGGTTTGAAAAGTTTTTTGCATTTCAATAAGGCTGCATCATAAGACAGTGATTTTGAAGAATAATTAAGGGTTAATAATTCGTTTTTTATTGCCTTAATAGTTGTGTTTTTATAAGTAGTTTCATTAGTTATTAATGAAATATTTTCATCTTCAGGGACATTACTAATAATATCTTGAACAGCACGTTTTAAAAGCTCTCCTTGATTTCCTTTAGCTTGCATGCTAAAAGAATTGTCAAGATAAATAACTGTTTCATTTTCAGAATTGATAACATCTGTATTTGCAAAAAATGGTTGAGCAAAGGCAAATATAAGTGCTGTAAACAGTAATAATCTAGCGAGTAATGCTAACCATTTTTTTAATTGTGAACTTTTACGAGTTTGTATGGCAACTTCTTTTAAAAAAGCAACATTGGTAAATGCTTCTTTCTGAAATTTTCTAAATTGAAATAAATGAACAATGATTGGAATTAGCAGTAAAAATAAAGCGTAAAGAAGTTCTGGGTGTTTAAACTGCATGTCGTGTTTAGATTTTTCAAACGTACATAATTTTTTTCATTTTTAAAGCATACCTTAAAGCCAAAAATTCAAAAAAATCACCAAAAATATGATTACTTCTTTTGCACAAAAAGTATTAACATAACATTAAGAAGGTAAAATGTAACATAATTTTACATTTGGAGTCTTAAAAATTAGATTTTAATAGACAAAACATGAAAATTAGATTTGTATCAGCATTATTTGTAGCAATATTACTTGCTAGTTGTAGCTCAACAAAAAACACAGCAAACGATTTAGCAATTAGTTTGCCAATAGATACTCAAATAAATTTAACCAAAGTAGTTAATGATAAAGTACCTGTAACTATCAATCCGGGGCGTTTTACAGTAGAAACTGTGACTTATCATTTGCCAAAAGTTGTACAGGGTACTTATTCTGTAAGTGATTTTGGAAAATATATCGATGATTTTAAAGCGTTTGATTATAAAGGTAGTCAACTCTCTGTTAATAAAACAGATACTAATACATGGGTAATTAATAGTGCCACTAATTTAGATTATATTACTTATTATGTAAATGATACTTTTGATATTGAAGTAACTGGTGGTATTGGTGGAGATACACCTTTTTCTCCAGCAGGAACAAACATTGAGCCAAGTGACTATGTATTAAACTTGCATGGTTTTATTGGATATTTTGATTCTTTAAAGAAAAATCAATACAAACTTGAGGTTACTGCTCCGGCAGATTTTGTTCGTTCTTCAGCATTACAAAATGCAGGAACCAAAACAAGTGACGATGGAAAGACTGCTACAACAACCTATTTAGCCCAAAGATATTTTGATATTACAGACAATCCTATGATGTATGGTAAGTTTACTGTAGAAGAGTTTCAGGTTGGCGATATTAAAATTGTATTAAGCGTGTATTCACCAAATAAAATGCATTCTGCTTCATCTTTAAAAGATGCCATGTATAAAATGATGCAAGCTCAAAAAGCTTATTTAGGAGACATTAATAGCACATCACGCTATGATATTTTCTTATATCTTTCAAAAGGAGAAAAAGATTCAGCTAAAGGTTTTGGTGCATTAGAGCATCATACATCGACTGTTGTTGTTATGCCAGAAGATATGCCAGAAGATGCACTTGAAGAAAGTTTGATAGAAACGGTTTCTCACGAATTTTTTCATATTGTAAGTCCACTATCTGTTCATTCAGAAGATGTTCATTATTTTGATTATAACAACCCTACATTTTCGAAACATTTATGGATGTATGAAGGCGTAACAGAGTATTTTGCAAATTTATTTCAAGTAAATCAAGGGTTAATTTCTGAAGAAGATTTTTATGGTAAAGTGATGGGTAAAATTCAAACGTCATTACAAATGAATGATAGCATGAGCTTTACAGAAATGAGCGAAAATGTATTAAAAGATCCTTATGCAAAACAATATTATAATGTGTACCAAAAAGGTGCATTAATTGGTATGTGCGTTGATATTTTAATGCGTGAGGGAAGCAATGGGCAACGTGGTATTTTATCACTTATGAAAGAACTATCAAATAAGTATGGCAAAAATAAACCATTTGAAGATGATACGTTGTTTGATGAAATTGTTACCATGACATATCCTTCATTAAGAACATTTTTTGATACACATGTTATTGGTACAACACCTATTGATTATAACGAATTTTTTAATAAAGTAGGTTTAGAAATTCAAGAAGGAAAGGTGGAAACTAATTATATTCAAAATGCAGGAGCATTAATAATTGGAGGAGACGGACAAAAAGGAACCATATTCTTCACTGATTTAGTTTTAGATAATAGTTTTTGGGCTGAACAAGGAGTTCAACCAAATGATGTCATTAAAGAAATTGATGGTAAGCAAGTGACATTACAAAATGCCAATCAAATTTTACAGGATGTTTATATGTGGAAATCTGGAAAAGATGTGGAGGTAAAACTTGATAGAAATGGAAAAGAAATTATTATAAAAACTAAAACCACGCAATCATATACAAATGGAGAAGCATTAATGCCAAAAGCAGATGCTACAGAATCTCAAATAGAATTGCGTGAAGCTTGGCTAAAAGGATAATTTTAGAGTTAAAATTTAGATTAACGATTGATGAAGGTAAAATTTATCAATCGTTTTTTTATTGGGCTTTGATTTAATACCTGCATATTTTCATCTTAAAATCCTTCAAAAACACCTAAACCAAATAGGGCAAAATCATATTTAACAGGATCTTTTGAATCTAAATTTCTTAATGCAGTGTCTAATTCGATTAATGCTTTAGAATCATTCTGTTTTCTTTTTAATAAGCCTAATTTTCTTGCAACATTGCCAGAATGCACATCTAACGGACATGATAATTGACTAGGTGATAATGTGTTCCAAATACCAAAATCTACACCAGTATTATCATTTCTAATCATCCATCTTAAAAACATATTGAGGCGTTTGGCTGCCGAATTTTTTATTGGATCGCTAACATGTTTAGTTGTTCGGTGTTTATGTTCAATTTCAAAAAATGTTGATTTGAATTGTGATATAGAGCTTTGTAAAGAATCTTTTTCAGCATGTTTTAAAAAAACAGATTCTAATCCGTTATGGCTTTTATAGATATGTTGAAGGGATTTTATAAACTGAATAAAGTCTTCTCCGTTAAAAGTTCTATGTACAAAAGATTCTAATTTTTCTAAATCGGTTTCATGATGATTTAAAACAAAATCATATGGAGAATTATCAAGTAATTCTATAACACGTTTAGCATTTTTTATGATGCTTTTTCGGTTGCCCCATGAAATAGTAGCAGTTAAAAATCCGGCAATTTCAATATCTTCTTTTAATGTGAATTGATGAGGTACTTGAATAGGGTCACTATCAATAAATTTAAGATTGTTGTATTGCTCAACTTTGGAGTCAAGAAACTCTTTAAGTTCTGTTTTATTAATGTTTTTATCCACTAATTATTTATGATTTTTCCGTCAACCATGACTAGTTTTCTGTCTGCTAAATTGGCTAGTTCTTCATTGTGAGTTACAATAACAAAAGTTTGTCCAAATTCATCACGTAATTTAAAAAACAGACTGTGTAAATTTTCGGCAGATTCGCTATCTAAATTTCCTGAAGGTTCATCAGCAAAAATTAAATCGGGGTTATTAATCAAAGCTCTAGCAACGGCTACACGTTGTTGCTCACCACCAGATAGTTCGTTTGGTTTGTGATGATGCCGATGAGATAGTCCTAAAAAGTCTAAAAGCTCAACAGCTCGTTTTTCAGCATCCAATTTTTTTGTACCCTTAATAAAAGCAGGAATGCATACATTTTCAATAGCAGTAAACTCGGGTAATAATTGATGAAATTGAAAAATGAAACCAATATGTTCATTTCTAAACTTAGCTAAACCTTTTTCATTTAACGAGTTGATATTGATGTTGTTGATTGTTAAATCAAATTTTTCGTTTTTTGAAGCAGAATCAAGAGTTCCTAATATTTGTAATAGGGTAGTTTTTCCAGCGCCAGAAGCACCAACAATAGAAACCACTTCACTTTTTTTTATGTGAATATCAACACCTTTTAAAACATGTAAATCATTATAAAATTTATGGATGTTTTTTGCTTGAATCATAAATAGTAAATATTAGTGGTGAATTTACTACTTTAATGTTTTATGTACAATTAAGAATTACTTTTCTTGTTAAAAGCATTTTTAATACCAGTATAATCGATAAAATATTGAATACGTAAAGAAAATGTATTTTGAATGGGTTGATTAAACAGGGTTTTTAAACTTGTTCCATACGAATCTGTTGCAGCATTATCATAATTGAATAATTGGTTTCTATATAAGGCAGTTAAAAAACTTCCTGGAGCAAATTGCCAGGAGTAGTTTAAATCTAAATTCCAAGTGTTATAGTTTATATTAGGGATGTTTTCTAAACCATCAACTTTATATCCTGAATTTTGATTTAAACGCCCATTATTTTCTAAAGTAAACAAATCATTTTTATAATTTACTGTTGACCAATAATTTCTAAAAGTTAAAGATATTCCGTTGAAAGAATTAAATGTATAACTTGCTTTAATACTGTTTATTTGTGTTTTCCTATCGCGTTCACCAAAAATAATGTCATTTCCAACGGACGTAACATATCCTCTATCATTGAATTCTTTATTGTACACAAGAGAATAGGTGATTAATAATTTTTCATTAAATCGAATTCTTGGACTAACTTCAAACCAAAATTCATTTGTGTTTCTATTTTTTTCGAAAAAAGTAGCACCGCCAAGGCTGGTATCAAAGGCAAATATTTTATTGTAATTTGATGAAAACCAAAGGTCAGAATTTATTCTGTCTTCATAAATAAAAAAATGACCTTCAGTTCTTGGTTCAAAATAATCAAATTGTTTACCTACTTGAAAATTTAAGTTACCACCAAAGTTGTTTAAGGATTTAGTTTCTGCATTATAATTAAAACCAAAACTACTTCCAGTATATTCTCCTGGATTAGCTAACCTGGTATAGTTTACATAGGTGCCAATATAATAGTTATTTAAATTTTTAGTAGGTTCAAAAATTCTATAGTTTAAATCTATGCCAAAGTTGTTATAATTGTTTCTGTATAATAAACCTAAATCATTGATATCATATTTGGTATCTGCATAACTGTGGTCAAAACTATACCTGAATTTTCCATGTGATTTACCAGCTCTAAAAAATGAACTAAATCCAGTTGAATTTCCTTCATCTAAATTAAGGTTACTCATTTTAGCTTCACCATAAGCATTATAGGTGTTTCTTTTATTTGATACATCAAAAACTAAACCTGTAACATTGGCATCTCTAAAATGACCATCTCTAGTAACATTAGTGTTTATTAAACTTATTGATGAGTTTTTATTGAATTGTTGATCTAAAACCATAATATTATAATTAGCTAAGGGCTCTACAACTTGTTCTCTTGTTTCACCAGAAATGGTGTCTTTTATAGTAGCATTAGTTTTATCTGTAACAGCATTGAAAATACCAATTCCTAAACCGTTTTTTGTTCTGCCAGAAAATTTAATGGCATTTAAAACTTTTACTGAATTAGGATAATTTTTAATTTCCTCATTATCATTTAATATAGCATTTCCTGTTGGAGCACTTCCAACACGTCTGGAAAAAAATAAATCTCCTTTACTAAATAAATCAACACCTTCTGTAAAAAATTGGCGCTGTTCTGAGTAAGTTTGTTCAAATGGACCTAAGTTTAATTCTAAATCATCAAATCCTGCTTGACTAAAATCTGGTACTAAAGTAGCGTCTAAAGTGAAATTTTCAGTAATTCCATATTTTACGTCAAGTCCAAAATTTAAATCTGTTTCCGTATCACCATCATAAGAATTTACTAAGCCTGAAGTGAAAGGATAAAAACTAAGCCGTGTTGGAGATTCAATATTTTCTAAAATTTTAAGTTCACCATGGTATAAACCAGCGTTTCCTTTTGTTCTGTCAATTGGATTCCATGTGTATTGTGAACGGTTTCTCCTAAATTGTCTATGAAATTGTAAACCCCAAGTTTGTATATTTTCATTTGAAAATCTAAGAGCTCTGTATGGTATTTTTACTTCAACAATCCAACCATCATCTACCATGTTCACTTTACTTTCCCAAACTGCATTCCAACCAAAATCTTCTCCAATACTTGGATTGGCAATGGCATCGGCTTGTGTTCCAGAGCTTAATATAAAAAATTCGGTATCGTTTTGTGCATCATTATTGGGATTTATAATAATTCCAAAAAAGTCAGATTGCCCAAAATTATCTCTTGTTGTTAATTGGCGCATTATTTTTGAAGGATCATCATGTAAGTAAGCACCAAAGTAAATAGCATCATCATCATAGGTGATTTTCACTTTTGTTTTAATGCTATCTGTTTCTTTTATACCCATTTCGGGCCTGAATTGAGTAAAATCTTGAGCATCTTCAGATATTTTCCAAATATCATCATCTAAAACACCATCAATTTTTGGTGCTTTTTGAGTTCGTTTAATATGATAAGTTTTTTTGTTTTGAGAATAACTAGAAAGGTTAATAGCAATTAAAAAGGTGAAAAAAAGATAAAATTTCATTGAATGATTTTGATTGATGATTTTTTATGTCTTTTTTAAAGACAACAAAAAAATAGTTTGTTACAGTAAATACTACAAATTTACGCAGGCTATAAGCATTTAATCCTTAACTAAAAGTTAAAATGTAGCACCTTGTAAGGATTTAGCAATTAAAACAACTAATATTTACTTAACTTTAAAATATGAATGATACTTTACAAATAGCCACATTTGCAGGCGGTTGTTTTTGGTGTACTGAAGCTGTTTTTAAAAATTTAGAAGGTGTTGAACGTGTCGTTTCAGGCTATACAGGTGGATCCATAAAAAATCCGGCTTATAGAGAAATTTGTTCAGGAAGGACTGGGCATGCAGAAGCTATTCAAATTTTCTATGATGAAAAATTAATTGCTTATAAAGAATTATTGGAAATTTTCTTTGCAACTCATGATCCAACCACTTTAAACAGACAAGGCAATGATGTAGGTACTCAATATCGTTCAGCCATATTTTATAATAGTGATTTGCAGAAACAAGAAGCAATTGATTTTATTAATTACTTAGAAAAAGAGAAAACTTTTAACAATTCAATTACAACTGAAATTGTTGAGCTAGGAGTGTTTTATAATGCTGAAGAGTATCATCAAGATTATTATCATTTGAATAAAGAACAATCTTATTGTCAGTATATAATCAATCCTAAATTGAAAAAATTAAAAGAAAATTACGCACATAAATTAAAGAAATAAACCAATTAAAATGCCTTACAAAAAACTTGAAGAATACAATATGCAAGTCACTGACGATGTAAAAAACAGATATAAAAATATTATTATAGATTTAGGTGAAGATATTTCACGTGATGGTTTAGAAAAAACCCCAGAACGTGCAGCTAAAGCTATGCAATTTTTAACGCAAGGGTATCATCAAGACCCGGTTGAAATTCTTAAAAGCGCCATGTTTAAAGAGTCATACAATGAAATGGTGATTGTAAAAGATATTGAGTTGTATTCACTTTGTGAGCATCACATTTTGCCATTTTTTGGAAAGGCCCATATAGCTTATATTCCTAATGGCTATATTGTAGGTTTGAGTAAGCTGCCAAGAATTGTTGATGTGTTTGCAAGACGTTTGCAAGTGCAAGAACGTTTAACAGAGCAAATTTTAGATTGTATTAACGATACTTTAAAGCCGCAAGGCGTAGCAGTTGTTATTGAAGCTGCTCATATGTG
>DJWL01000127.1 GCA_002441545.1 Flavobacteriaceae bacterium UBA6231
CCATTTATATATACATCAATAATGGAATTGTTATAATCAAAATGAATATCCCATACCTTTTCAATAATATTTGTTCGTCGGCAAACTTTACCCTTGTTACGTAAAAAAAACTCTAATAATGCAAATTCCTTTTGGGTGAATTCAATGGGGATTCCTTTTTTAGTAACTATGTGCTTTTCAACATTCATTTCTATATCTCCAGCACTAAAAATAATTGGTTCTGCTTCATTCTTACGCATAAGAACACGGATGCGCGCAAGTAGTTCTTCAAAAGAAAATGGTTTTCTAATGTAGTCATTTGCGCCTGTATCTAAGCCAAAAACGGCATCATCAACAGTGTCTTTTGCAGATAAAATAATTATTGGGATTTGTTGGTTAATCTTTCTTATATGTCTGCAAATTTCTATGCCACTAAGTCCAGGTAACATCCAATCAAGTAAGATGACATCATACGCATAAAGATTATCTAGTGCTAGTTCTAATCCTTTTTTTCCATTAGTCGCCACATCAACAGCAAACCCTTCTTCTTTTAGTCCGTCACTAATAAAATTTGCTATAGATATTTCATCATCAACAATTAAAATTCTCATTTTTTTATTATTAACCTTTAATCAAAGATACTGATAGAAATTCACGTTTGTTTGTTTAATTATTAAAATCAGGTAATGCTAGTTCAACACCGGCTCCATGACTGAATACTAATTGTCCTCCTAAATATCCTGTTCTGGCAACAGTAATAACTAGCAGCATATATAATAGAAAACCAATAAGTTTTACCCAAGGATTATGGAATTTAAAATAGAAAACGGCACTCTTAAATAGTACAATAATAATTGAACCCCAAAGTGTGAAAAAAGCAGCTTGCTCATGTAAATTCATTGGCTCTAATAATGGCCCATCTTCAATGCCTTCACCAGCATAACTGCCAGTTAGATACGCTGTAATTACCCCTAAAGTGCCCAAAATAAGCAAATAAAATGCAACCGTTTTAAAAAAGTCTTTCTTGGTAAATAACCCTATTATTTCTGAAAGAAACCCTACTATTAGTAACGCAATAGGGAAATGGATAATCATGGCGTGAAGATGTGTTGCAGTCATAATTTGTTAAATTTTTAATTTAACAAATATCATTTAAGAATCATTTAAAACTAATGAAGGGATTCTTAAAGTTTGCTTAAGAATGCATGGTTGCTTAAATTACAATCCTCTAGCAGTACGTTTGAATAAAAATATATGGTTTTATATATTTGTTAGTATGTATAATATAGAATTAACAATAAGAGAACCCAAAGTGCCTTGGGGAAATCGTATTCTGTTTTCAGTTATTTTTTCAGCTTTTTTTACATTTATCATCTATTTTTTCAACAGTAATGTACTTAATGAATTAACCCCTTTAGACCTTGCCAATGTGGCTTTTCATTTAATTTGGCTTTTTGGTGTATTGATTGTTTTTATTCTTCCCTTGATATCAAGACATTATACTCATTTTAATTTTTCTAATTTTAAAATAATGCATAGTTACTCCATTGGAGTTTTTAATTATAATGAAAAATGGCAAAATCTAGAAGACCTAAAATACATATCTGTTTTTAATGCATCTAATGGCTATGAAATAAACCTGTGGTATAAAAAAAATAAAATTTTGAAAGTATTCGTCTTAGAGGATTCTAATGAAGCTTTTGAAAAAGCTTTTTCTCTTTCTGAGAAATTAAATATTGATTTACTTGATGCAAGAATAAAAGGGCATCATAAGTGGGTTGATAAATTAGTTTACACCAAAACAGGTAAAATTCAATATATAGATTAGTTTAAACAAAAACTAAAAAAGCTTTCTACTTTTTATAATGGTAAAGCCATTGCGCTTATAAGTAACCTTGGTACCATTAGCACAAAAATTATAGGTTCCTCTTTCTTTTTCTTCTGAAGCAGACAGCAATAAAACATCTTCTACTTTACATTTATAATCTTTGGCTACTTTCTGTTTTATATGGTCAATAGTGGCTCGTCCTTTTTTTAATTGTGTTTGGATGTTATTATCTAAAACAGGTTCTGTAAAATCCTTTGCAACATCACATCTTTTATCTGGAACTGGTTTTTCTAAATCTATATATTCCCAAGTAAAATCGGCTTTCAATAAAACACGTCTTCCATCATCTGTTTTTACAATATGATTATTTTGAGCAAAGCCAATGCTTGTTATAAAAAACAATAAAAGAAGTGATGCAGTTTTCATGATGATAGACTATTTATAATATTTCAAAAATACATTTTTTAATGCAAAACAGAAGGTAAATTTATTTAGGCTGCAACCAAGACTCTCTATTAGCTTTTTGGTCAGAGTTTAACACCATGTTATTAGCTTCAAATAAACTAAGGCTATAAGTTTTGCTTGGTTGTAATGTTGCGGTAGTTTTTCTGATGATACCCAAACGTTCATAAACAATATTGACCTCATCATTTGGCTTGTAAGTTCTTAATATAGAATTAACATCTACGGAATCACTTATTAGTAAATCACCGACTTTAACAATTTTATCACCATTCTCTAAACCAGCCTTATATGCTGAAGACCCCATAATCGTATTTTCTATAATAATGCCATTGCTAATAGTTGCGCCAAAAGATATGTTACTGGTGTTTTGGGTTAAAGACACGCCAACATTAGCCAATAAACGCTTCAAATCTGGCATTTCACTTTTATAGATATAACGGTTGAAAAAATAATCACCAAAATCTGAACCAGCATACGCTTTTAAGGTATTATGAATATCTTCAACGGTATAGGGCTTTTCTTGTTTTCCAAAACCTGTCCACATTAATTTCATGAAATCATCTAAGCTTAAACCTTTTTCTCTTAAAGATAAATCTAAAGCTAAACCGAGTGCGCTTCCGTATGAATAGTAAGAAATAAACGTATTATTTCTATTTACTGGATCAACAGAACGAGCTGCATCAACAAATGGTGCTTGATAACTCATTTCTATAGGATTAAAAAACTGTCTTCCCGGAGAATTCCAAACATAATTGAAGGTTCCTATCAATCCATCAACATAAGCTTCATGACTAATTAATCCTGCTCTACATAACGCCAAATCATCAAAATAACTTGTAAAACCTTCTGCAAACCACAATTCTCCACTCATGTTAGCTTCTTCAAAATTAAAAGGCTCTAATGCTTTAGGACGGATACGTTCTACATTCCAGCAATGAAAAAACTCATGAGCAACAGTGCCTATATTATTATCCATTCCTCCATTAGCTAAACTGGTAGTTGAAGTAACTATGGTAGAATTGCGGTGTTCCATACCATCTCCTGATGCATTAGGAATGTAACATGCTAAAAAGGAATACGTGCCATAATCATATTTAGGAAGCTCGCCAAAAATAGCTTCTTCCTGTAACACAATTTTCTTAACTTTTTCAAAATAAGCATCCAATTCTTTTTCCGTACCGTTATGGTGCAACACAAAGTTTATTGTTTGCCCTTTCACATCAAAAGAGCGCATACTGTAATTACTTATTTCTGTTGGGCTATCCATAAAATATTGAAGATTTTTGGCATAGTAAGTATTTCCTGAAATGGGTTTTAGCTGTGTGGCCACTTTCCATTTTAAATCTTCGCGTGGGTTAAAGGTGACTTCAAAACCATCATTTTCTAAACTTGGTATATATATAAATGTTGCAGGAATATTAAGATGCGCATGCGTTTCGTCAATTTGCGAATAGGTACCACCTCCTCTGTTTGCAAACAAAATATAACTCACTTTAATAGTGCCATCATGATCTTTTACTTTCCATGAATATGGGTCTGGTCTAGAAAACTCTAAAGGTATTCCTTTACTGTCTGTAACTTTTACTGCATATACATTTTTCATAAACTCATGCAAGGCATAACGCCCTGGTGATGTTCTGCTCATTCTAAATTCAACCTCATCTGTTTTAATATTTGTAAATGTGGCTTCAACAAAAGCTTCATGATGCACTGCGTTTTCAAATGAAATGGTATAAGTAGAAGACACTTGAGAGGTTGTTGTAAAGCTAATACACACAACTAGCAGAAATAAAAAGAATCTATTCATAAATAAAAAAATAAGTGTCTAAGATACTACTTTCTATGTATTTCTATTATTTGACTTGTTCTAAAATAGCTTATACTTTCAACAAAAATATTTTAACTATTTAAGACTGAATCATAGGCCATTTTTAATTTCTTTACTATAATTTCAATTTCTTCTTCGTTTAAATCTCCAAACCCAAAACGAATACAACAGGTGTTTTTGTCTTGATAAAGAATTGTTTTTGGAAGAAATAAATCATTTTTCCGGGCATATTCAGCTAACTTAACCAAGGGGATTTTTGGTTCAAAACGCAACCATAACGCTAAACCTCCAGAAGGTTTTTCCCAAAACACGTGTTGCTTAAAATTTTCTGATAGGCATTCACATAAAAAATCACGCCGTTGTTTATAAACTATTATATTTTTCTTAATTAACCGATGGATTTCTCCTTCAAAAATAAGCTCTGACAGCATTTGCTCTTGAATTAAATCGCCTTGTCTATCTAATAGCTTTAAATAGTTTTTAGCTTCTGAAATTAAATTCTCTGGCGCTATTACAAATCCTGTTTGAAAACTTGGAAATAACGATTGTCCCAACTTACCTAAATAAATAATAACCCCATTGGCGTCTGAACTCGCCATAGGCAACATGGCAGAACCATCAAACTGAAAATCGTAATCATAATCATCTTCAATAATGGCAAACTGATACTCTTTAGCAAGTTGCATGAGTTGTAAACGCCGTTCAGCACTAAGTGTTTTAGTAGTTGGATAATGCCGATGAGCGCACACATAAATACAACGAATAGACCGCTTTATAAAATGCTTCCTGATGTATTCAACATCTATTCCATCATCATCAACCGGGATTGTTTTAATGATTGCGCCCGATTGTTGAAAAATCATATTAGCAGCATAGTTGCTTAAACTGCCGACTAAAATGGTATCCTTAGGTTTTAATAATAATTGGGAAACTATATAAAGACTCATTTCTGTACTTCTAGTACTCATTAAGTTGTGTGCCTTAATATGAAATCCGCGTGTGGCATTTAAATAGTTACATAATTGAATTTCGAAAACAGAATAAGAAGATAGTGATGCTTGATTCCATTTTGAAATTAACGATTTTCGCTTCATGGAAGCACTATACCATTTTGAAAATTGATGCATAGGATGCAATCTCAAATCTGGTTGTCCGTCATTAATGCTGCATTTACTTTGATTAAGTTCATTTGTAGAAGCCAAATTTAAAGAAGTTTGAAAGTAAAAACCTGTTGTTCTCGAATATTCGTGCACTTGGTCAATTCGTTGAGAAGTAGCTTTAATTGCTGCCGTTTTCTGCTCTGGAACTAAAACAAAAGTCCCTTTATTTGGTATAATTTCAACCCACCCTTGTGATGCTAATTCATCGTAAACAGCAACAACAGTATTTCTATTTATATTAAATAATTGACTAAAAGTGCGCGTTCCTGGTAAACAAGTGCCTTCTATTAAATATCCACGTTGAATGGCATTAATAATTTGCTGAGCAACTTGAATGTATACAGCTGTTGAATTGGATTTTTCAAGATAAATTAACTGCTTTAAAAGTTCATCAACCGGACTATTCATTATTTTAAAACTGGACTACATGACTAGTCCAGAAAGTTACGAATTTTGTAGCGTAAAAAAACAACCTTAATTAGTTATTATGAAAAAGAACTATTTTTTAGCTTTATTTATCTTGGTTTCTGTTAGTATTAATGCTCAAAATCAACAAACTAAACAGCAAGACACTTTACAAGAGCAACAGTTAAAAGAAATTATTATTACCTCAAGTAGAATTGATCTGCCTTTCTCTCAAAACTCCAGAACCATAACCGTTATATCTTCTGCAGATATTAAACAAAGTGCCGCAACAAATATTGCCGATTTATTGCAACAGTTTGCTGGTGTTGACATAAGACGCCGAGGAACTTCTGGTATGCAAGCCGATTTATACATTCGTGGCGGTAGTTTTGACCAAACCTTATTACTTATTGATGGTATTAAAGTAGAAGATGCACAAACTGGTCACCATACCATGAATATGGCTTTACCTATTGAAGTTATTGAACGTATAGAAATTATTAAAGGCCCTGCTGCCAGAGTATTTGGGCAAAATGCCTTTACTGGCGCTATTAATATAGTAACCAAAAAGAATCAGAACAACTTAGTGTCTTTAGGTGTACAAGCCGGTTCTTTTGGGCAAAAAAATGCATCGGTAACTGTAGCAAGTAGTTTAAAAAATTCATCGCATTTGGTTCACGTTTCAAGAAATCTTTCTGATGGATACAGATATAATGCTGATTATGACAATCAAAATTATTTTATAAAAAGCACTTTTAATAAGAATGCACTGCCTATTGAAATGATAAGTTCTTTTTCTGAACGTAAATTTGGAGCCAATGGGTTTTATGCAAGTCCAAGTGCTATTAATCAATATGAAGAAACACAAACCAGTTTGATAGGTATTTCAACAGACATTAAAAATGAAAAGCTCACTTTAAAACCTCGTCTATATTGGAGACGGAATCAGGATGAATACATTTACGTACGTCAAGACCCTTCTATTTACAGAAATTTGCACCAAACCAACAAAGTTGGCGCTGAATTTAATGCCGAATATAATTCAAGTTTTGGTGTTACCGGGTTTGGTATTGACATCGCTAAAGTGTATTTATCAAGTAACAATTTAGGGCAACGAAACCGTTTTATGACTACCCTGTTTTTAGAGCATTTATTTAAACTTGCTGATGAAACCTTAGATATTACACCAGGGATTGCCGTTAACTATTTTTCTGATTTTAAATTCCATGCGTTTCCTGGCATTGATATAGGTTATAGATTAAACAACAACTTAAAAATCTACGGAAATATAGGTTATACCTACAGAATTCCAACCTATACCGATTTGTATTATAGTGATCCAACCTCGGTTGGTGATGAAAACTTAAACCCCGAAGAAGCTATTGCCGAAGAACTTGGATTGAAATACAACACCTCTAACTTTAACGCATCAGTGGCATTTTTTAACAGAGATTCAAACAATCTTATTGACTACGTTAAAGAAAATGAAACCGACCGTTGGCAAGCCACTAACATTATAGGATTAAACACCAAAGGGTTTGAAGCAAACACCAATTACCATTTTAAAATAGGAGCATTTAATCAAGCTTTTAACATGTCATACACCTTTTTAGAAGATGATATTAAAAGCATTGACGTTAACTTTTCAAGGTATTCAATCAACTCACTAAAACATCAAGTAACCTCCAGACTAAGTACCAGTTTTATTAAAAATGTGACGCAAAGTATTGTTTATAAATATGCTGAAAGAACAAGTGGAGACAGTTACTCGGTAATAGATGCAAGCCTAACCTTAAAGCTTAAAGCTTTTGAAATCTCAGTGATAGCTAATAATATTTTTAATACTGAATACACTGAAACTAATTTAGTGCCTATGCCAAAAGGTAATGTATTGTTTGGACTAACTTATAGTTTTAAATAAAATTACTTGAGTCCCTATTTTTAGTATGATGAGTTTCAAAGTGTGGCAATACCGTATCCATTTAATCTTAAAAAAAGTATCTTTACAAAAATTCCCACACTTATGAAACGTGTCATTTCTATATTCCGTTTAATGTTCTTATTTATATCCATTAGCTCTTTTTCCCAAAAAGACCCAGATATTTTTAGCAAATTTGAATCTAAATTTTATGTAATTGACGGCTACAAAATTAACGTAGAGGTTAAGGGAAGTGGCGGCCCAATTTTCTTTTTACCAGGCGGACCAGGTAACTCACATGACTATATGCAGGCCAATTTTGGCCAGTATTACAAAACCCATACTGTTGTGTTTTTTGATTTTTTAGGAAGAGGGAAAAGCGACAATGCTAAAGACAAAGCCGAATATTCTGTTGAAAATGACGTGGCTCTCATTGAAAGTTTAAGAAAGATTTTAAAATTTGATAAAATATCAATCGTTGGGCATTCTTATGGAACGGTCCCTGCACAAGCTTATACCATAAAATATCCCAATAGGGTTGATAAACTAATGCTTATCAGCGGTTTTCATAGTGGTACCATGTGGCAGGCCAACTGCGATAGCTACAATCGTTACGCAAAAACCCATTTCCCCGAAAAATGGAAACAAGTTGACTCTTTAAGGTCCTTAGGATATGTGTCCAGTCAAGAGCCTTTAAAATCACTATATGCCGGTATTCCAACCAAATATGTATATTATCACAATACCTCAATAATAGGAAATTCACCTAAAGAACCTTACAGAAACTGGGCTGATGATGTTTATACGACCATTATTGGAAGAGATGGTGATTTTGATGTAAGCGGAAGCATGGTTAACCAAGATTATAGACAGCAATTAAAAGACGTGACCGCCAAAACGTTGATTGTAGCCGGAAGGTATGATGGCGTTTCAACACCGGAATTTAACTTGCAATACAAAACATTTATGCCCCAAGCAGAATTTGTTATGTTTGAGCAAAGTGGCCATAATCCATATTTAGAGGAACCCGAAAAATTCTATGCGCTTTTTGAACGTTTTTTTGACATAAAATAAAGCGCACTACCAAAAGAATGCTATCGAGGGTTTTCCGCTAGGCGATTATAACCTTCTATTATTGAGTAAAAAAAGCACAATTGTCCTTAAGTATGGCAGCACCAAAAAATACTATTCCTAATTTCATAACGTTTTCTTAACTTTGAATTTCCAAAATTGAGTGAATGACACTGAACCTACAAGATATTCCGCGTGTTAAAACAATCAGTAAAGAAGACTTTATCAAGCATTATTTTAAGCCACAAAAGCCTGTGGTTATTGAACGCCAAATTGAAGATTGGCCGGCTTACACCAAGTGGAATTTAGATTACATGAAAACCATTGCGGGAGATATTACCGTTCCATTGTATGATGACCGTCCCGTAGATTACAAAGATGGTTTTAATGAGCCTCATGCTAAAATGAAAATGAGCGATTATATCGATTTGCTTAAACGTGGGCCTACCAGATATCGTATTTTTTTA
>DJWL01000085.1 GCA_002441545.1 Flavobacteriaceae bacterium UBA6231
CAAACTTTACCCTAAGTATCGGTACATACACCTTTATAGGCAAAGAAAAAACACCGTTTTACGGTCAAATGATTAGCGTCTCCAAATGCGAGTAGATTATTAATTTACAAATAAAATATTTCAATTTGTCATATTTTTGAAGTAATTCTCTTTTTTTTACTAATATTTACAAAATTTATTAGTAGGATAAAACAATGAAACTGTTAAATTTATTTGATTTTTTTGAGACTAAAAATACAAAAGGAAAACATATTAAAGCTTTAACATATATTGACCTTTTTTCCGGAGCCGGTGGTTTTTCTCTAGGTTTTGATAGACAAGGATTTAAAAATATTTTTTCGATTGATATTGAAAATGATTTTTGTCAAACTTATAAGGTAAATTTTCCACATCACAATTTAATTCAAAAAGATATCAGTAGCCTTACTGAACATGAAATTATTTCACTTACCAATCAAGAAAAAATTGATGTTATCATAGGTGGACCACCATGTCAAGGATTTAGTATTGCAGGTAATATAGGTAGAAAATTCATAGATGACCCAAGAAATAAGCTCTTTAAAGAATTTGTTAGAATAGTTAGCATAGTTAATCCAAAATATTTTGTTATGGAAAATGTTGCCAGATTATTTACACACAATAACAATCAGACAAGAGAAGAAATTATTAAAGATTTCAATGAATTAGGTTACTATGTTGAAGCGAAGATATTAAATTCTGCAGATTTTGGTGTCCCACAAATAAGAAAAAGGGTTATATTTATTGGTTCAAAAAACAAAAACAGTATCATGTTTCCTAAAAAAACTCACACGATTTACAAAACTGTAAAAGAGGCTCTTCATGACTTGCCAAAACTTAGCTCAGCAGAAGAGTCGAATATACAAAATCATAAAGCAATGAATCACTCTGCTCAAATGCTGCAAAAGATGAGTTTTATCAATGACGGTGGAAATAGAGAAAATATACCCATAAACCTAAGACCAAAATCCGGGGATGTAAGAAAGTATATAAAGTATGATAGTTCAAAACCTTCCATTACAATAACCGGCGACATGCGAAAAGTTTTTCATTATGACCAAAACAGAGCATTGACGGTAAGAGAATTGGCTAGGTTACAAACATTTCCTGATAACTTTATTTTCAAAGGAAATAGCATATCTCAACAGCAACAAGTTGGAAATGCAGTACCCCCATTAATGGCTGAGGCTATTGCAAAATGTATAAAAGATATTGACAACACAAATAATAAAAACAAAGATTTATTTAATTACCAGTATCCAACCGTAAACTACATAGGCAACAAAGAAAAATTATCCGATTGGATATGCGATTATTTTCCAGCTGATGCCAAATCAGTTTTTGACGCATTTAGCGGTGGCAGTTCAATAGGATTTGAAGCAAAAAAAAGAGGTTATCAAGTCTTTAGTAACGATATTTTAAAGATAAATTACTATCTTGCAAAATCACTTATTGAAAATAAAAATGATATTTTAAATGAAGAAGATGTTGAAATCATATTTGATGGGACACCAATTAAAGGATTTATGTACAAAAATTACTCTGAAGTTTTCTTTTTTCCGAAGGAGTGCATGGAGCTAGATTTATACAGAAAAAATATTGAACAACTATCTTCAGAGTATAAAAGAGCCATTGCTTTTACACTTTTAAGAAGAGCAATGATACGAAAGATGCCATATTCACGCTTTACTCTAAACTGGGAGAAGATAAAACAGCTAAGAGATGAAGAGTATAGTTATGCTATGTACAAAAGAAAAAGAGCATATCATAATGAGTCTTTTAAAAGTCATTTTATAAAAGAGATTAACGATTACAATAGTGCGATTTTTGACAATGAGCAAAACAATACTGCCTACAACGATGATATATTTAATCTGCTTAATAAAATCAATGCAGACATTATATACTTAGACCCACCTTATACGGGAACAATGAATAACTATTTTGGATTTTATGGGCTGATTGATGAATATATAGACTCAAAAAAACTAGAACCTTTTGAAAATAATTTTATTGATAAAAAATCATCTCTTTTTTTATTTGATAAACTGTTTTCAAATTTGGAAAATTACAAATATTGGATTTTAAGTTATAACAACAACTCATATCCGTCAAAAGATGAACTGATAACTATAATATCAAAATACTCGACAGATATAGAAATTATCGAAAAGCCGCATAATTATAAAATTACCGGTAAAGAAAAAAAGAATCAAAATACGGAATTTTTATTTATAGCAAAAAATAACAAGTTTAAAGGAATATCATCATGAGTTCTCAAAATTATGAGGAATATTGGAAATTAACTTTAGAATATACTGATTTTAATGATAGTAAGTTTTTAAAAACCTTACAAATAGTTGTAGATAAGATAGATGCTTTAAATATAAATAGTAATTATAGTTATACAACAAAAGATTATCAAGATTTACAAAACGAAGTATTATTGCAAGTTCCTAAAACTGCTTCAAATATAAATGATCAACTAGCATCAACTAGAAAAGCAATAAACCAATGTGTCAAACTGGGCTTTATTGAACCGTTTCTTGCCTCATATCATAAAGATACAAAAGAATATTTGTCCGCAAACACAAATAAAAAAAGAAATACTCTTCTTTCAAAAATTGTATATTCTAATGCCAAATTTAACAGTTCTACAACCAATATTCATTCATGGAGTCAAATAAATTTTTTGCTAAAAACATTAGAAGAAGTGGGAAAATTACATAAAAAAGAGATAATTGCTTTAATGCTTGTTAACATAAAAGAGGTATCCAATGGCTTTTTAAACAAAAGTGAAATAAATCGTTATACAGAAGTTGCCCAAAACAATGGTTTTATAAATAGAAAATATAATCAAGTTGGATATCTAATTAATCTCCTAAACAAACTTGATGATATTGTTTTTATAAAAGATGAGTTATATTTTAAAGAAGATGCTAAAGTAATTTTTGGAGAAGATTTAAAACAAGAAGTCAAAAAAAGGGACGGTTATTTACATAGAATCTATAAAAATCTATTAAAAGAAGAAGTGGATGAAAAACTAGGTCAAACAAAATGTATGCTTGAAAATTTAGCCTATCCTTCACTTGTAGCAAGCCATATAAAACCTTTCATTAGCTCAAATGATAATGAAGCATATGATCCGAATAATGGATTGTTATTAAGCAGAAATATGGATATTTTATTTGATCAAGGATATATATCTTTTAGTGATGATGGAGATATGATTTGTTCAGGTAAACTAGATGACGATGTTGTGCGATATCTGAAAAAATATAAATTAGATAAAATATTTATTAACGAAAATAGAAAAGCATACTTTGAATATCATAGAACAGAAGTTTTTAATAATGCAAAATAATAAAATTGATACTCTCATCAATCAACTAGATTTAAATGAACACATCAGCTCCTTTCGGGCTTTTTTTGCTCGTGAGAGTTCGCTTTACATCGAGGGTGACCAAGAGCTTCATTTTCGCTATATACAAGCACTTGATGCCATAGAATTTAAGTCACCTCCCAAGGTTGCAGACTTTACAAACGCAAAACTGCACCTTCAAAAACACGGTGTACTACAGTTTGAGCAGATTTTTGAGT
>DJWL01000158.1 GCA_002441545.1 Flavobacteriaceae bacterium UBA6231
GATGGTATTGTACGTGCTTACGGACTTTCAAATGTTCAATATGGAGAATTAGTTGAGTTTGAAGGCGGTTTAGAAGGTATTGTACTTAACCTTGAAGAAGATAATGTTGGTATCGTATTATTAGGACCTTCAGTAGGTATTAAAGAAGGATCTACAGTTAAACGTACTGGTCGAATTGCTTCTATTAATGTTGGAGAAGGTATTGTAGGACGTGTTGTAGATACTTTAGGAACTCCAATTGATGGTAAAGGTGCTATTTCAGGTAAAACTTACGAAATGCCTTTAGAGCGTAAAGCGCCAGGTGTTATTTTCCGTGAGCCAGTAACCGAGCCATTACAAACTGGTATCAAATCTATTGATGCGATGATTCCTGTAGGTCGTGGACAACGTGAATTGGTTATTGGTGACCGTCAAACAGGAAAAACAACTGTTTGTATTGATACCATCTTAAATCAAAAAGAATTTTACGATGCAGGTAAGCCTGTATATTGTATATATGTTGCTGTTGGTCAAAAAGCATCAACCGTGGCAAACATTGCAAAAACTTTAGAAGATAGAGGCGCATTAGCTTATACTACTATTGTTGCTGCAAATGCATCAGATCCTGCTCCAATGCAGGTTTATGCGCCAATGGCGGGTGCTGCAATTGGAGAATATTTTAGAGACTCTGGTCGTCCAGCTTTAATCATTTATGATGATTTATCTAAACAAGCTGTTGCATACCGTGAAGTGTCTTTATTATTACGTCGTCCACCAGGACGTGAGGCGTATCCTGGAGACGTTTTCTATTTACACTCTCGTCTACTAGAGCGTTCTGCAAAAATTATTAATGATGATGCTATTGCCAAAAACATGAACGATTTACCTGATTCATTAAAACCAATGGTTAAAGGTGGAGGTTCGTTAACAGCATTACCAATCATTGAAACTCAAGCGGGAGACGNNATTAACGTAGGTATTTCGGTATCACGTGTTGGTGGAAATGCTCAGATAAAATCTATGAAAAAAGTGGCAGGTACTTTAAAATTAGACCAAGCGCAATATCGTGAATTAGAAGCGTTTGCTAAGTTTGGTTCAGATTTAGATGCCGTTACTTTAAACGTAATTGAAAAAGGAAAGCGTAACGTTGAGATTTTAAAGCAAGCTCAAAATGACCCTTTTAAAGTTGAAGATCAAATTGCCATTATTTATGCAGGATCTAAAAACTTATTAAGAGATGTGCCTGTTGAAAAAATTAAAGAATTTGAAAGAGATTTTTTGGAATTCTTAAAAGCTAAACATGCCAATGTATTGGCAGATTTAAAAGCAGGAAAATTAACTGATGAAGTTACAGATACATTAACAGCTGTAGCAAAAGATTTATCAAGTAAATATAAAGCATAATTAGATTTTAGTTTGAGTAGTGAGTTATTAACTTGCTACTGAATACTCAATACTAACAACTAACATATGGCAAACTTAAAAGAAATACGTAATAGAATAACATCGGTATCTTCAACGATGCAGATTACCAGTGCCATGAAAATGGTATCTGCTGCAAAGTTAAAGAAGGCACAAGATGCCATTACCGCTATGCGTCCTTATGCCGATAAATTAACCGAACTATTACAAGGCTTAAGTGCAACTTTAGATGCTGATTCTGGAAGTAAATTTTCTACTCAAAGAGAAGTAAAAAATGTATTAATTGTTCCTATTACATCAAACAGAGGTTTGTGCGGTGCTTTTAATTCAAACATTATTAAGCAAACACAAAGTTTAATTGATAATGAGTATGCTGGTAAAAAAGTTTCAATTTTAGCTATTGGAAAGAAAGGGAATGATGCTTTTTCTAAGAAAAAAATAGTTATTGGAAACCATAGTACTCTTTTTGATGACTTAACCTTTGATAATGTTGCTGAAGTTGCAGAAACTTTAATGGCTAAATTTATTTCTGGTGAGTTCGATAAAATAGAAATTGTTTACAATAAGTTTAAAAACGCAGCAACACAAGAAGTTATGACAGAACAATTTTTACCAATTGTTCCTATTCAAAATGTTGCAAATGTAAACTTAGATTATATTTTTGAGCCTTCAAAAGTTGAAATCGTTGAGCAATTAATTCCTAAGTCATTAAAAACACAGTTATACAAAGGCATTAGAGACTCTTTTGCAAGCGAACATGGTGCTCGTATGACTGCAATGCACAAAGCAACAGATAACGCCACAGAATTAAGAGATCAGCTTAAATTAACATACAACAAAGCACGTCAAGCTGCTATTACTAATGAAATCCTTGAGATTGTTGGTGGTGCAGAAGCTTTAAATAATTAATGTCATGCTGAATTTGTTTCAGCACTCAAATAATTTTAGCCTCACAATTTTGTGAGGCTTTTTTATGGCATCAATTTTGAAATAGTATCTTTATTAATATTAAGAAAACTACTATGAGCTATTTAAAAAAGATTGGTTTCTTCCTTATGTTGTTTTTTATAGTAATTGTTATTTCACAGTGCAGCATCGCCCAGAAAATGCAAACTTCATTGCCTTTCCTAATCGGAGATGTTTATTATCAAAATTGGGTTTCAGGCGTTAAAGAAGGAGGTTCTGGCACAAATATTTATATTCAAATTGTTTCTAGCACAAAGCAAATTGAATTAGATAGTGTTTATTTTCAAGGTAAAGTAACTAAACTCGAATTGACAAATAATATGATTGGCATAGGTAGGTTTAACTCAAATACCAAGTCTAAAAACGATATTATTTTGAGTAATGAACCTTATGCCGAATATGGTAATAAAGTTCCAGAATTGATTAAAAAAATTCCGTTTGATTTAAATGAAAACCAGTGTGTTATTAGTTATAAAGAAGGAAATCAAATCAAATATTTTAAGATAGATAACATTAGAAAAAAAGAATTACTTGCCTATCCAAGCTCGCCTAATAATAAGGAATAATGTATTTTTGTTTTAGAATAGCTAAAAACGTATTTTTAGCAGAATAAAAACTTACTTTCTTGAGCGTTTTAAAAAAGTTTTTTAAAGACACAATCATTTATGGTTTAGCCACGGTTTTACCACGTCTAATGAACTTTTTATTAGTTCCTCTTCATACAGGAAAATTAGAAACATCAAGTTATTCAGACAACACTACTTTTTACGTTTACGCTGCTTTTTTTAATGTGCTGCTTACCTATGGAATGGAAACCTCTTTTTTTAGGTTTTTTAATAAGTCAGAAGAAAAAAACAAGGTGTTTTCGACAACATTTATAAGTTTGGCAATGACTACTATTTTATTTTTGGCAGTAGTAATCATTTTTAATCAGGAACTTTCTGGTTGGTTAAATATATCACCAAAATATTTTAAAATACTTGTTGGTTTATTGGTTTTAGATACACTTGTAGTAGCGCCTTTTGCCTACTTAAGAGCCACAGGAAGGCCAATTAAGTTTGCTGCTATTAAAATTGCAAACATTGTAATTTATGTGTTGCTTAATTATTTCTTTTTATGGGCAATACCAAAATTTAAAATAGATTTTCCTGGGTATGATAAATCAGATTTAGTACAATATATATTTATAGCCAATTTAGTAGCAAGTGTTATTACTTTTTTAATGCTAATTCCTTATTTCTTTAAAACAAAATTAGAGTTTAGCACGACTATTTTTAAACAGCTTTTAAATTATGGCTGGCCCATAATGGTTGCTGGATTAGCCTATGTAATTAATGAAAATTTTGATAAATGGATTCTTCCTTATTTATTAGGTAAGGATATAAACGGAGCTTACAGTGGTTGTTATAAAATAGCCATGTTTATGACCATTTTTATTCAGGCGTTTCGCTTGGGTGCTGAGCCTTTTTTCTTTTCACATTCTAAGGAAATAAACGCAAAACAGACCTATGCTTTGATTATGAAATATTTTGTAATTGTGGGCAGTTTTATGTTGGTTTTTATAATTTCTTATCTAGATATATTTAAAGAGTTATTAGTTAAAGATGAAAGTTATTGGCAAGCTATTACCATAGTGCCAATAGTTTTACTTGCCAACCTATGTTTAGGTATTTATTTTAATTTGGCTATTTGGTATAAACTAACAGATAAGACCAAGTATGGCATGTATTTATCAATAGTTGGAGCAATCATCACAATTGTCTTTAACCTTGTTATGATAAATAAAATAGGTTTTATAGCTTCGGCGTGGGCAACTTTAGCTGCTTATGGAATCATGATGACATTATCTTATGTAATTGGCCAAAGATTTTATTCAGTACCATATGATATAAAAAGAATTTTGGGCTATTTAGCTCTAGCAATTATTTTATCTCTTATAAGCTTAAATACAAGTACAAATTATTATATAAACACCTTTTTAGTTTTGTTATTTTTGGGCAGTATTGGTTTGTTTGAAAAAAATGAATTAAAAAAATTATTAAAGCGATAACATGCAAATAAAAATCATTAATAAGTCTTCACACGATTTACCAAGTTATGAAACCATTGCTTCAGCAGGCATGGATTTAAGAGCCAATATTTCAGAACCAATCACGTTAAAACCTTTAACCAGAACCATAGTAAAAACAGGACTGTTTATTGAATTACCAATAGGGCTTGAAGCACAAGTGCGTCCAAGAAGTGGCTTAGCCGCAAAAAAAGGAGTTACAGTTCTTAATTCACCAGGAACGGTTGATGCTGATTATAGAGGAGAAATAGGGGTAATTTTAGTTAATCTTTCAAATGAGGATTTTATTATTGAAAATGGAGAAAGAATAGCCCAATTAGTCATAGCAAAACACGAACGAGCTGAATGGATTCATGTAGAAGAGCTTTCTGAAACGTCTCGTGGCGAAGGCGGTTTTGGAAGCACGGGAACCAAGTGATTAACGAGTTACGATTAACGATTTTTGATGTTATAATTAGAATAGAAAAAGCAATGTATTTGTGGTTAAAATAAACAGCTCAACAAATAAACAAATCAACTTAAAAGCATGAAAATAATAGTACCAATGGCGGGACGTGGTTCTCGTTTAAGACCGCATAGTTTAACAGTTCCTAAACCATTAATACCAGTTGCAGGACAGCCAATAGTTCACAGATTGGTTAAGGATATTGCTAAAGTTTTAAATGAACCAATTGATGAAATAGCCTTTATTTTAGGAGAACCTGCTTTTTTCGGGGATGATGTTGTTGAAAGTTTAAAAGAGTTAGCTAATGATTTAGGAGCAAAAGCATCTATTTATCGCCAAGACCAACCATTGGGCACTGGTCATGCCATTATGTGTGCTAAAGAATCATTATCTGGTCCTGCGGTAATTGCATATGCTGATACACTTATTAGAGCCAATTTTACTTTAGATCCTCAAGCTGATGCTGTTATTTGGGTAAAACAAGTTGATAAACCAGAAGCCTATGGCGTTGTGAAATTAAACGGTAAAGAAGAGATTGTTGAATTGGTTGAAAAACCAAAAGACTTTATTAGTGATTTAGCTGTTATAGGCATATACTACTTTAAAGATGTTGGCGTTTTAAAACAAGAATTGCAATATGTTCTAGATAATAATATTGTAAATGGTGGAGAATATCAAATTAATGATGGCATTAAAGGCATGATGGCAAAAGGGAAAGTATTTAAAACAGGGCAGGTTGATGAATGGATGGATTGCGGAAATAAAGCCATAACCATTGAAACCAATACCAGAATGTTAGGGTTTCTAAAAACTGATGGAGAAGAACAAATGATTGCACCATCTGTAAAAAAAACCAATTCTAAAATTATCGAACCATGTTTTATTGGTGAAAATGTGGTGTTAAATAATACAACAATTGGCCCTAATGTTTCTGTTGGCAATAATTGTACAATAGAGAATGCAGTAATTAAAAACAGCCTAATTCAAACACATACAATAATTAAAAATGCTCATTTAGAAGATGCCATGATAGGCAACCATGTATTTTATGATGGACATTTTAAAGCAGTAAGCCTTGGTGACTATTCAGTTTTGGAATAACTTTTGAAGAGCTTCATTAACATATTCAATATCTTTTAATTTGAAACATAAAATCTATATACTTCTTTTTTACTTCGGAATGATTTTCATTCCGCAGAGTATTTTTGCACAGGTAGATTTTAATAAAAAACCAAATGATGATTTAGGAGATTTAGATGACAAATTTCAAGAATTATTTTTTGAGGCGTTAAAACAAAAAGGCATTGAAAACTATGACCGCTCTGTAGAAGTACTTTTAAAATGTATTGAATTAGATAATACTCAATCAGTTTTATATTTTGAATTGGGTAAAAATTATATTTATCTTAAAAATTTTGGTGCTGCAGAAGATGCTTTAAAAACAGCTGTAAATAAGCAACCAGATAACGAATGGTACTTAGATGCTCTTTATGGTTTGTATGTGCAGCAAAATGAGTCTGATAAAGCTATAAAGACCTTAAAACAACTTGTAAGTTACTATCCAGATTACAGAGAGGATTTGGTAGCCATATACATTTCAACAAAAAAGTATAATGATGCCTTAAAATTATTAGATGAAATAGATGAAGAATCAGGTATTTCACCATCAAGAGATTATATGCGTAATCAAATTTATGCTGCAACTGGACGCAAGAAAGATCAAATTAAGAATTTAGAGAAACGCGTTGATGATAATCCAGATAAAGAGGCTAATTATTTGGCCTTAATTTATAGGTATAGTGAGAATAATGAAAACGAAAAAGCCTTTGAAACAGCAAAAGAATTACTAAAGGTCAATCCTGAATCACAGTTGGTTCACCTAGCACTTTATAAATTTTATTTAGAGGATAATGATGCTGAAAAAGCTATAGAGTCTATGAAAATTGTGATGAATAGTCCTCAAATAAAACCAGAATCAAAACTTAAAGTGCTTTCAGATTTTGTTGCTTTTGTTGGAAAAAATCCTCAGTATGAACCTGCATTAGTAGAAGCAACTACCTTAGCTGGAGATACCAAAAACTCTAAATCTGATATTGAAATTGCTCAATATTATTTATCTCAAGGCGATAAATTACATGCGCTTCAATATTATGAACAGGCTTTAGCTATTGAAAGCGATAACTTTGCTGTTTTGCGTAATATTTTGTTGTTGCATATAGATTTAAAACAGTTTGATTTAGCTGTTGAACAAAGTAATAATGCGCTCAATAAATACCCATCTCAACCAATTATTTATTTAATTAATGGCGTTGCTTTAAACGAACTAAAAAGAGCTAAAGAAGCCGCAAATATTTTAGAAGCAGGATTGGATTTTATTATTGATGACACAAAAATGGAAATAGATTTTTATAATCAATTAAGTATTGCTTATACATTGTTGAACAATGCTTCTAAAGCAAAAACGTTTAGTGATAAAGCCAAACAATTAGAAACCCCAAATTAAAAAAGCGTTTATGCACTATAAAAATCGTTTTACAATTGTCATTTTATTTTTTGTTATTATTTTGTTTAGTTGTAAATCTTCTAAAACTTTAAATTCAAACACAAGCAATTTAAGTTTAACTACTAAACAACTTATTAAAGAAAACACTCAAAAAACTGCATCATTTAAAACATTATCAGCTCGTGTAAAACTTGACATTTCTCAAGGCGATAAAGAAAATGGTTATACCATTATTATGCGCATAGAAAAGGATAAGAAAATTTTGTTAATGTCATCACCTATTACAGTTGTTAAAGCTCTAATAACTCAAGATAAAGTTAGCTATTACAATAAATTAGATAACACGTATTTTGAAGGAGATTTTAAATATTTAAGTGATTTATTGGGAACTGAATTAGATTTTAAAAAAGTTCAAAATTTATTATTAGGCGAAGCTTTATATGGTTTAAAAGACAACGCATTTGATTTGTCTGTTAATGAAAGTGAATATATACTTCAGCCTAAGAAGCAAAATGATCTTTTTGAATTGTTTTATTTAGTAAGTCCTTCACTTTTTAAAATATCATCACAACAAATTTCACAACCAAATGAGCACAAACATCTTCAAATTGATTATAAATCATATCAAGAAGTTGATAAACAAATTGTGCCTGAACATATAAAAGTAATTGCAGTAGAAGCAACTGAAGAAATGATTTTAGAGATGGAATTTAAAGCAGTATCTTTGAATGAAGATTTACGTTTTCCTTTTAAAATTCCATCAGGACTTCATGAAATTAAGCTTTAATGAATAGTAAAAAATACATAATTAAATTTATATTGGGTTTACTGTTGTTTGTTAGCTCAATTGGTTTTTCCCAAAATAAAAAACAACAAGAGCTTGAAGAACGCAGGCAAGAATTAAGGCAAGAAATCCAAAAAATCAATCAACTTCAACAGGAAAATAAGTCTAAAGAAAAATCACAATTATCATTAATTGAAAACTACAATTATAAAATTAATGTACTTAACAATTTAATTTCTGTTACCAATCAGCAAGCCAACTTATTAACCAGAGAGATTAATTCAAATCAAAAGAAAATAACCAAACTGCGCGATGAATTAAAAGCCCTTAAAGCAGATTATGCGGCTATGATTGTGAAGTCATACAAAAACAAAAATCAACAAAGCAGAATCATGTTTTTATTGTCTTCAAACAATTTCAAGCAAGCTTACAAGCGCTTGCAATATATGAAGCAATATTCCGATCACCAAAAGCAACAAGGGCAGGAAATTAAATCTAAAAGTGAAGAACTTCAAAGTATTAATGCAAGTTTGTTAAAACAAAAAGACGATAAACAAAAACTAATAGATGAGAATAGAGTTGTGCAAAAAACATTGGAAGGTGAACGCAAGCAACATGAAATACTCATGGTTTCAATTAAGAAAAACATTAATGTTTATGCGGCTCAAATAAGAACTAAACAGCAAGAAGCAGATAGAATTGATAAGGAAATTGACAGAATTATTAGAGAAGCTATTGTAAAGTCGAATAAAAAAGCGGGAAAACCAGCCACATCAACTGGATTTTCTTTAACCCCTGAAGAGAAAGTATTAGCATCAAATTTTGCATCAAACAAGGGGAAATTACCGTGGCCAGTTGAAAAAGGATTTGTAACATTAAGATATGGTTCACAGCCTTCTCCCATTGATAAATCATTAACAATTAAAAGCAATGGTGTGAGAATAGCTACTGAAAGAGGAGCAAAAGTAAAGGCCGTTTTTAATGGTGAAGTAAGCAGTATTATTGTTATAAAAAACGCCAATCCAATAGTAATGATTCGTCACGGGAATTATATAACTGCTTATAAAAATCTTTCTAAAGTATATGTAAAAGAAGGCGATAAGGTAACAACTAAACAAGAAATTGGTGAAATATTTACAAATCCTTCAAATGGAGAGACCATTTTAAATTTTATCATTTACCAAAATCTTAACACATTAAATCCAGCAGAATGGGTTTACAAAATGTAATTACATAAATAAGGCTTTTAGTTCGGTAGCATCATTTGGTTTTATTTTACCTGCTAATAACAAGCTTAATTGTTTTCTTCTTAAAGCGGCATCATAACGGTCTTTTTCAAGCTTAGTTTCTGGAGTTACTTCTGGAACAACAATAGGTTTTCCTGTTTCATCAACGGCCACAAATGTGTAAATGGCTTCATTGGCCTTTGTTTTAGCGCCAGATTCTCTATCTTCAATCCAAACATCTATATACACTTCCATAGAGGTGTTAAAAGCTCTAGAAACCTTTGCTTCAACGGTTACAACACTACCTAACGGAACAGCTCTGTTAAATGCCACATGATTTACAGAAGCGGTAACAACAATACGTCTTGAGTGTCTTCTTGCAGAAATACTAGCTGCTCTGTCCATGCGAGCCAATAATTCTCCACCAAACAAGTTATTTAAAGGATTAGTTTCTCCAGGAAGAACTATATCTGTCATTATTGTTTTTGATTGTTCTGGTGTTTTTGCTTCCATCATGTTATTTTTTATGATTGCGCAAATGTAGCTTCTTTTTAAAGATTAAAAAAGCAATGTGTTTGAATAAAGCCGGTATATGATTTTATAAAAAAGAAGAAAAATAAATTGGAAAAATTGTTAATTTTCAACTTTAACAATAACCATCTTACCGTTATAAGATAAGTTAGCTTTTGATTGCAGCGCTAGTTTTGCTGTTTCAAGAGAGT
>DJWL01000131.1 GCA_002441545.1 Flavobacteriaceae bacterium UBA6231
TAGTAAGCTTGTTGTTGTGCTGTAATTAATCCTACGATTAAAGAAAATATAGCAACGAGTCTATTCTTCATATCATAAATTTTTTCAAATATATAATTTTTAAATTTTTTGAAGGGGGTTTATAAAAAAAATCCTCTAGAAGAATAGACTTTTAGAGGATTTTGAAATTTATTTATTTTTAAAAACTTTCATAAGTCACATCTAAAATATTTTCATTTTTTATAAAATCATAAGTTAGTATAAAAGTTGCTAAATGTTTGGTTTTATAATCATCGGAATAAATATGAATCAAATAGCAGTCTACAAAATTTCTTGCCCAAACTAATTCATTAATAGAAATAAAATATTTATACCATTTTCTTTCTCCTAATTTGGTAGGATTAAGTTTGTTGGTTTTTAGTGCGGTAAGGATTTTGGTTTGGAGCTTACTCATAATCTATTTCAATATTAGCAATTTTATCTAATTCTGCTGAAATGCTTTTTTTGATTTGTTCTATTTTGCGATATTTTTCTGCAATTTCTTTTTGTGCTTCTAAATCAAATTCGCCTTTTGTGTTGATTGGGATTGGGATTGATAAATTTTTCACAATGGATTGAGGTAAACTTTTTTGTTTCTCTCCTTTCACATTTTCTACAAAAATTGGTTCAACAATATACATTATGTAATCCAAGTCTATTTTATCAGACTTTGGTCTTAATCCACAATTATTTCTTCCAATATTAAATTTACCAGTAACTTTTTTTATTCTTCCTGAATTACCATAAGTAACCCAAGTTAGTAGAGTTTCGTCATATTTGTAATAATTTATATATCCAAAGATGCCTTCGTTTTCTAATTGTCCAGAATAAACAGGGTATTCTCCCTTATTTTGTTCTATATATGCCTTCGTGATATTGTCTTCACCTATTATTTCTAATATTTCATCAATTTTGTAATCCTTGTTACTATAATTATTTATTATCTCAACATTCAATTCTTCAATTTGTTTTTTATAAACTGATATTTTAGATTTTATTTCATTAACAGTATTAATTTGTTCCTCAATTATTTTTAATGAATTAATATCAATATTCCCTTCTGAATTTATTGGTAATTGAATTTCAATATTCTCTATCATTGAAGGATATACTTTTGTGAATTCATCTTCTCCATTTTCTCCTTTTCTACCTTTTGCAAGATTTCTAAATGTAGGTTGAAGCAATTCTTTTATAACTTTAAGATTTAATCCCTCAATTTTTGGAACAAGTAAACCTCTATCGCCATTTATAGAAAACTTTCCCTCGATTAGTTTTATATAACCTGCAAAACCATTGGTTGCCCAAGTTAAATATACACCGTCATAATCAAAAGTATTTATATGAGTCAACGGCTCAAAATTAGAAGCAGAATATACTGGAAATTCTCCTTTATTTGAATTTCCAAAATTTCTAGTATATTTAGACTTGCCCTTTTCAATTTTAAAGATTTCTGATAATATAAAAGATTTTGTATTTAAATCATTTTTTTTTTTATCAGCAACTTCTTTTAGCTCATCTTCAAATCCTTTAATTGTGTTAGCTACATCTTCAATTAGTAATGCAAAATCTAATACAGATATTTTTTCTTTTTTATCTAAAATACCAAGATTTATTTTCTCTTCATCAGACCACCATTTATCAATAACCCAACCATTTGGAACATCTACGCTTTCAATAAACTTTTGAATATCAAAAGTTTTACATCTATTTTGATTGTTTACTTTTTCAAACCCTTTTTTATTTCCCTTAAAAATATTGAAATATTCAACAGCATCATCTAAATCATTTTGTTCAATATCAAAACGGTAAATATCTCTACTTTCTCCTATTTCACTCACCAAATACCCAAAAACAGGTTCAGACTGTTTTTCAGTTTTATTTTTCTTTTTAGTTATTGCAAGTATATATGTCTTCTTATTAGTTGTAAAAAATGTATTTAACGGTAAAGAAATAATCCCATCAATCAAACATTCGTCTAACATAAACTGACGAAGATTTTTATCATTTTGCCTGTTAAAAATTCCATCAGGCACCACAATAAAAGCTTTTCCACCAGGTTTTAAAGAACGAATAATCCATTCCATAAATAAACCTTCCACTCCCATCGCATTAATCTTGTAGAAATCTTTTAGTTCTTGAACTTTGCTAATTTCTTCTTTTAAGTTACTGCTTCCTGTTGTTACATACGGTGGATTGGTTAGGATTAAATCTATACTATTTTCATATTTTGTATCACGAAGTGTTCCTAAAATATTTTTAGTTTTTAATTCAAAAGTTTCATTAAAGACATCGGCAAATTGATTGGTAATTCCTGCATTTTTTCTGATTTGGTCAGATAAATAAATTAGCATATTGGCTTTGGCAAGAATAATGGTTTTTTGTTCCTCCTTGTCAAAGCCTTTATCAATTCCAATAAGTTTAATTTTGGGCTTTAAAACTCCATTTTCAACAGGGAAAAAATCTTCAATTTCATTGTTTATTAAAAGCGGTTCTAGTAAAAACTTACCAACACCACAAGCTGGATCACACATTGTAATATTTGGTTTAATATCACTTTGTGCCATTTTTGCAACTGCTCTTACCACTTTAAGAGGAGTGAAATATTGTCCCCAGTTTTTCTTACTGATACTTTCTTTAAGAAAAGTTTCAAATAATTTGCTTTTAAAATCTCTGTCAATGTTTTTTAATTCTCCACCACCTTCTTTTTCATCACCAAATTTTTTGAGAATTTTAATAAAAACTGTGCCGTATCCTTTTACAGCTTCCTCGTCTTTACTTACGAAAATAGTTCCATTTATTATGGTGGTGTTATCTTTATCGGAAGCTTTGAAAAGTTTTTTAATTTCTTTTCTAATTGTTCCTGCATAATAATTTAATGTTTCTTCGGCATTATCATTAGATTTATAAATATTCATTAAATTATCATAACTTAAATGATTAGGCAGTACGTTTAAATCACTTAAATATTTGAAAATGAATAATTCAACAAAAGAATATAGACAATTTTCAGGAGTTGCACCAGCTGCCATCCACAAATCTTGCCAGATACTTTTTGCTAATTTTGTTGGGTCTTTTAAACGAGGTTCAATTAATTGAGAATTATTTTCACCAACACTTTCAACAATCTTTTCAATTAATTTTTCTAAATCTGGATTTTTAGGATCAAAAGGTGTTTTAATTTCTCTGCCTTTTTCATCTAAAATTAATTCTCCATTTTTAGCATTTGCCCAAATGGTATCAATAGTGTCCGTAATTACTACAAACTTAGCTTCTAAAACTTCTGCCACTTCTAAGCCTTGCTTCAATGCAGATTCTTTTTGTTTTTTGGTTTTGAATTGTGAGGTAGATTTATTTTCTACAATTCCTAAAGTAGTTTTTACTTTTGATTTTACAACTTCTGGTATCGAAATTATAGCATCTGGTTTTCTTTTTTCAAAACCTTTGTAATCTTTTCCGTGAATAATTCCTGCTTTTTTTAATTGCAAAAGCGAAGTGCTCCCGATATTTCGGAAGTCATATTTCCCAATCTTTTCGGGATTATTGATTAAATCTCTTTGGTTTAGTTCCTCGCTCATTTTTTTAATCTAAAAAAGAATATACATAATCTACAAAAATAACAAAAAAAAGTTCCTAAAAAATATAGGAACTCAAATATTATTAATATTACTTCTTTGTCTTGTTTTTAGCAGAAGATTGTAAAATCTTTTCTAAAATTCTTAGCGTGATTAAATAAGTTGGTTTTACACCCGTTAATCCTAATCCGCCTGAAGAAAGGGTAGAACCTGTTTCTAAAGGGTTATCAGAAG
>DJWL01000072.1 GCA_002441545.1 Flavobacteriaceae bacterium UBA6231
CCATTTGATATGGTTCATACTGAAAACTTCATGTTAATAGATAAGAAACGGCAAATAAGAGGGTTTTATGATGGTACCAATCCTGATGAAATAGATCGTTTGCTCGAGGATATAAAAATTCTTAAAAAAGAACCTGTTAAATAGTTTTTTAAATACTATTTTTTTACCCTAATTTTTTACGTTACATTTGCTTCTTTAAAATCAATCTAAATAAGCTTGGAAAATACATTAGCCGATATAAAACGAGGAGAACGTTGTATAATTACAGACGTTTCTTCAATTCATATTCCTTTAAAACTTCTAGAAATGGGATGTTTACCTGGAAATTATGTAGAATTAGTTCAGGTTGCTCCTTTTCATGATCCTATGTACTTAAATATTAACGGGACTCATCTGGCCATTAGAAAGGAAACTGCTATGCATATTTTAATTAAAAGGTAGCCAATGAGCAAACAAATCAATGTAGCTTTAATAGGAAATCCAAACACAGGAAAAACATCTGTTTTTAATGCACTAACAGGGTTAAACCAAAAAGTTGGTAACTATCCAGGAATTACTGTTGAAAAAAAAGAAGGTGTTTGCAAATTACCTCGTGGTGTTAAAGCTCATATTATTGATTTACCTGGCACTTACAGTTTAAACGCTTCATCACTTGATGAAAACGTAGTTATCGAATTACTTTTAAATAAAAATGATAAAGATTTCCCAGACTTAGCCGTAGTAGTTAGCGACGTTGAAAATTTAAAAAGAAATCTTTTACTATATACACAAATTAAAGATTTAGAAATCCCAACCATTCTTGTTATTAATATGGCAGATAGAATGGCCTACAAAGGAATTTCTCTTGATTTAGAATACCTTGAAACACATCTTAAAACTAAAATTGCTTTAGTAAGCACCAGAAAAAATCAAGGAATTGATAAATTGAAAAACTTAATTTCTAATTACAAAGATCTTTCTATAAGTCATTGTATCGATTTATCAGAAATTGATCCTGCTTATTTTAAAAACTTACAAAGTGCGTTTCCAAATCAACTAATTTATAAACTTTGGCTTGTTATTACTCAAGATGTGAATTTTGGTAAAACTGATAGAAATGAAATTGATGCTGTTGCCAATTTCAAAACCAAATCAAAAAATGATTTAAAACGTTTACAGCAAAAAGAAACCATAAAACGCTATCAATTTATTAACGATGTTCTTAAAAAAGGCCAAACAATAGATGTTGCCAATGCCAAAGATTTAAGAATGAGATTAGATAGAGTCATTACCCATAAAATTTGGGGATATGCTATATTTTTTATAATCCTGTTAACCATTTTTCAGGCTATTTATGATTGGTCAAGCGTTCCTATGGATTTTATTGATACTACTTTTGCTGCTTTTAGTGAATGGACAAAAAATCAATTACCCAATGGTGCTTTCACAAACCTATTAACCGAAGGTATTATTCCTGGTCTTGGTGGTATTGTTATTTTTATACCTCAAATTGCTTTTTTATTCTTATTTATTTCAGTCCTTGAAGAAAGTGGCTATATGAGTCGTGTTGTTTTTTTAATGGACAGACTTATGCGTCGATTTGGATTAAGTGGAAAGAGTATTGTTCCTCTTATTTCAGGAACTGCTTGTGCTATCCCAGCCATTATGGCAACAAGAAATATTGAAAACTGGAAAGAACGTTTAATTACTATCTTGGTAACACCATTTATAACCTGTTCTGCACGTCTTCCTGTGTATTTAATTATTATTTCATTGGTAATACCCGAAGGTCGTTTTATTGGTCTTAGCTATCAAGCTTTAACCTTAATGTTTTTATACCTTTTAGGTTTTGGTACCGCTGTTCTTTCGGCATATATATTAAACAAAGTATTAAAAATAAAGAGCAAAACATTTTTTGTAGTTGAAATGCCAAACTACAAATTACCATTATTAAAAAACGTAGCTCTTACCGTTTTAGAAAAAACAAAATCATTTGTGTTTGGTGCAGGTAAAATAATTTTGGCTATTTCTATTATCCTTTGGTTTTTGGCTTCATTTGGTCCAGGAGAAAATTTTAATAATGCTGAAGAAATTACCAAAAAAGCTTATTCAACAGAAAATTTAACTTCAGAAGAGTTGCAACAAAAAATTGCTTCCCACAAATTAGAACATTCTTTCATTGGTATTATTGGACAAGCTATTGAACCAGCAATTAGCCCTTTAGGTTATGATTGGAAAATTGGTATTGCCATAATTAGTAGTTTTGCTGCTCGTGAAGTTTTTGTTGGAACCTTGGCAACTATTTATAGTGTAGGAAATGATGATGAAGATACTATAAAAAATAGGATGGCTGGTGAAGTAAACCCTATTCTAGGAGGTCCTTTGTTTAATTTTGCATCAGGAATATCATTGCTTCTGTTTTATGCTTTTGCAATGCAATGCATGAGTACATTGGCAGTTGTTAAGCGCGAAACAAATACATGGAAATGGCCAGTATTACAATTGATAATTATGAGTGTATTTGCTTACATAGTAGCGTTAATTGCGTTTCAACTTTTAAAATAAATCACATTAAGAAATTAATATAAAATTCGACAAAACTAAAATGAACACTATTATTCAAAATATTTTAGTAGTTATTGCCATTATCTTAGCACTTGGTTTTTTTATTAAAAAATTATTTTTAAAAAATCAAAAATCAAAAAAAGAATGTGGTGGCGGTGATAATTGTGGCTGCCATTAATCAGTATTTACTTTCGCAATATTTATACTACATCCCACAGATAAATAATTCATCGTATGATTGATACCTGTGCCAAAAGAAAAATCCAACTGGAAATTATCATTAATTAAATAAGTGATACCTGAATCAAAATTAGCTTTGTAGCTTTCAAAATCAATAAGTTCTCCGTAAGGTTCTACATAAAACCCAAAATGGTCTGTAATAGACATTCCTAAGGCCATCGAATATGTTAAATTACCTTTACCAACACCAAAATAGTCGTATCCAACATTATATCCTAAACCCATAGTATCACTTAATACATGAGAAATGGAAAGCTTGTTAATGGTGCTCCATTTATCATTTGTAAGATCTTTTGATCCAGTTGGGAGAATAGTATGAGACAGAAATGCAATTTCGGTATTAACATGTTCCCTTTTAAATAGCTGAATTTTAGTTCCGATTTCTAAATCACTAATCCCACTAAAATTAACAGAAGAATTTTGATCTTTTAAACTTTCCAATTGACTCAATACTCGAAGTTCTATACCTCTCAATATACCATATCTAAATAGTGTGGTTGGCGATAAAAGTTGTCGTTCTGAACTATAATCATCCTCGGTAAAACCTAATAAAATACCCATTTCTATCTGCAAACTTCCTTTTTTTACTGTGGAAGAACTCTCTGTTTGGTCTGGTCTGTCGGTTATAATCGTTTGTGCATGAGTTGAGCCATTTGAAGCCATAAAAATTATAGCAATAATTTTAAATCTTAACATAAAAATCTGCTTAAAAAATAGAAATCAAAAAAATAGTCTCCAAAACTGAGCTACCAAAAAGGTTACCACAAACCCAAGTATGACTGGCATAACAGATGCAAAAATGGTCCATTTCAAACTTTTTGTTTCCTTATAAATAGTATAAATGGTAGTACTACATGGGTTGTGTAATAAGCTAAATAGCATTAAATTAATGGCAGTTAATAAAGTCCATCCTCCTGCTCTTAAAAGATCTCCAGTAGCATGCATTGAATCTAGCTCAAACATAACACCAGCTCCAGAACCACCAGCTATTCCTGTAACTAATACTGTTAACATTAAAATAGTTGGAATCACTATTTCATTAGCTGGAATAGCCACAACATAAGCCAATAAAATAACGCCATTTAACCCCAATAGAAACCCAAATCCATCAAGTGAGTGTATCGCCCATGCAGCCATACTTTCGTTACCAATATGGATGTTAGAGATAAGCCAAATAACAGCTCCAGCAGGAGCAGCAAACACAACAGCACGCCATAACACAATTAATGTTCTATCAATTAATGAGGTATAAATAGTTTTCCAAAAACGTGGCGGTCTGTATGGTGGCAACTCTAAATTAAAGGTAGAAACTTCTCCTTTTAAAACTGTTTTTGATAAGGCCCAAGAGACAGTGAACATAAAAGCCATACCCAATACAGCTATTGCAATAACAGCTAACAAAGAGGCTAAACTTGAAAAAGAGTCTGTTACTACAGCACCAATAAAAATGGTAGCTATAAGTATTTGTGTAGGCCATCGCCCATTGCACAATGAAAAATTATTAGTGATAATGGCTATTAAACGCTCTCTAGGGCTATCAATAATTCGAGTAGCAACCACTCCTGCAGCATTGCAGCCAAATCCCATACTCATTGTTAAAGCTTGTTTGCCATGTGCTCCTGACTTTTTAAATAAAGAATCCAAATTAAAAGCTACTCGTGGTAAATAACCAAAATCTTCCAGTAAAGTAAACATAGGAAAAAAGATAGCCATTGGAGGCAACATAACTGCTACAACCCATGCTATGGCTAAATAAACACCATCAATTAAAAAACCATCTAACCACCAAGGCATATTAATACTTTCGGCTCCACTTTTTAAAGCAGGGTGAATGGTGTCTAATAATAAATTGGCTAACATTGACGATGGATAATTTGCCCCAACAATAGTTAACCACAATACTGTTCCTAAAATTAAAAACATAATAGGAAAACCAAAGGCTTTACTAGTAACAATTTTATCTATTTTAGAATCCAAGCGAAAGTGCTTTTCTGAATCTTTAGTACGAACTGTACCCTTTACAATATTAGCGGCATCAGCATAAATACTTTCTGTTAGATTATCGTGGAAATCATCACCAATTTGCCAACGTAAATCGTTAGATAACTCAATTATATTATCAATATTTTTTTTGTTCATTTTAAAAAACTAAACGAATTCCCCAGATTTTAATGCATTAATAATATGTGCATCTCCTTCTAATAATCTAAACGCAATCCATCTACTATTTGGAATACTAGGAAATTCTTTTTCAATTTTAGCAGTTAATGTTTTAACTGCCTTTTCTATGTTTTCGGGAACATTTTTTATTCTATGTGGTTTGCACACAATGGTTCCATTCGCAATTTCACTTATGGTTTGAATTAATTCTGGAATACCCTTGTTATATCTTGCACTTGTCGGCACCACTGGTATGCCCAAATCACGAGCAAGTGATCGTTCATCAATTGTTATGTTATTACGTTTGGCTTCATCCATTAAATTTAAACACAATACTGCCTTATCTGTAATTTCGAGTATTTGCAATACCAAATTTAAGTTCCTCTCTAGCCTATTTGCATCTGCAACAATAACCGTTACATTCGGTTTTCCAAAAAGAATAAAATCTCTGGCGGCTTCTTCGTCTTCAGAAGTTGAAAGCAATGAATAAGTTCCTGGTAAATCTACCAGTTTATATTTTTGTGTATTGTATTCAAATCCTCCTTCTGCTCTTGTTACTGTTTTTCCTGGCCAATTTCCTGTATGCTGTCGTAATCCTGTCAGGGCATTAAAAACAGTACTTTTACCAGTATTTGGGTTACCTGCTAAAGCCACCACAAAATCAAAATTTTCGGTATTTATCCCCAATTTTTTCAAACCCTCTGCATTAAAATAAGCACAGGTTTCGCATGCACTTTTTATTTTAGTTTCCATAATTATTCCTTTTTAATAAGAATCTTTGCCGCTTGATCTTTTCGTAACGCAATCGATGTTCCTTTAATCAAGTAAGCATTTGGTTCTCCCAAAGGATTCTTGAGATCAATGCTTATATCGGCACCTTTTACAAATCCCAAATCCAACAACCGTCTTCTACTTTCGCCTCTACTCTCTTTTGAAATCCCAATTATTTTAGCGTTTTCATGTTCTTTTAAATTTGATAATCTTGCAATGTTATCTTCCAAAACAACTTCCTTTTCAATTGGGGCTACTGTTAAATTAGCGGCTACTATTGGAGCCAGTTTAAACTCTTCACCTTCAGAGAGAAATACAATTCTTGTTGGGTTATTTTCGGTTACTCTAATAAGTGAACCAATATGTATGTTTTCGGCTAAAATCTGCTTATAAATCACTTCTGGTTCATCTTCAATATGAGTAATTCTGCCTACTGTATTTACAGGCAATAAAGGCAATTCCACACCATTAACATTAGCCATTTTTCCTGTTTTGGTTGGAATAGGATCTCCATGTGGATCAAATTTTGGATGTCCTAAATGTGCTGACAATCTCTCAGTTTCATCATAACTTAATTGGTGTTCCATAAGTTCGGCTCTATCATGCCATTCTGTTTTACTAAACCCAGTTTTATCTGCTAAATATCTTTCCCAAAGTCTGTGAACCCTAACTATCTTTAATGCATATTCTCGACCCTTTTCAGTTAGTTTTAATATATCTGACTCAAAATAAATTAAATCATTAATAGTCATTTTTTTTATAGCTTCAACTATTCTAGAGTTATTAAAATCTAATACCTGAACTAAGGTTTTCATATCTACTCTGTTGCCAGAGTTTTCAAAGTGATATAATTGTTTGAGAATGTCTTCAATAATGATTTTTTCATTACTCTTAAAGTTTTTTTTGACAATCCAGAACCATCCTTTTACAGGTCTAAATAATACAAAAAGAAATCCCGTTATTACAAAAAATAGAATAAGTGCTGTTATGGGATTGTAGTTATTCATGTTATAGACTTAAATATAAATTTTGTGCTACTTCTTTAGAGATAATTAACTTCTTGGTTTTTGTTTCAATTGATAATGAATTATCAAAAGGTTCAAAATCTAACACCTTAATTGTATCTCCTAATGCTAAATTATTTTTGTTTAAATATTTCAAAAACACATCTGATGAATCTTTCACAAAAGACAAAACACCTTCTTTTCCTTCTTCAATTTCAAGAATATTAATGCTTTTAATTGGGGAACAATTGCCTTGTTTATCAGGAATTGGGTCTCCATGCGGGTCATGAGTTGGGTATTGCAAAAAGGCATCTAACTCATTTATTAATTTTAAAGATTTAATATGCTCTAACTGCTCTGCAATATCGTGAACCTCATCCCAAGAAAAATTAAGTTTATCAACTAAAAAAACTTCCCAAAGCCTGTGTTTTCTTATCACGGAAGCTGCCGCTAAACGCCCTTCATTCGTTAAACTTACTCCTTGATATTTTACGTAATTAGCTAAATTTTTTTCAGCTAATTTTTTAATCATATCGGTTACCGAAGATGCTTTTGATTCTATTTTTTCGGCTATGGCATTTGTACTTACAGCAATGGTTCCTTCCTTCCCTAAATGATAAATAGCTTTTAAATAATTTTCTTCTGATAGTGTAACCATGTTAAATATTTATTTAGCAAAGATAATAAAATTTACTTGAGAGTAAAAATATTTTTAGACAAGACTAAAAATATTATAATTTTTTTATGTATTTTTAAGCATCAGGATTTAAAATTTATAGCATTTTTAAATGGCGCAACACAATGAACTTGGCAAAAAAGGAGAACAATTGGCAGTTGATTTTCTATTGAAAAACGGTTATCAAATTATTGAAAGAAATTATCGTTTTGATAAAGCCGAAGTGGATATTATTGCCAGAATAAAAGATGTGTTGGCCATTATTGAAGTAAAAACGCGCTCAACTACAGATTTTGGTAATCCACAAGATTTTGTAAAGCCAAAGCAAATTCAACGTTTAGTAAAAGCAGTTGATGAATATGTAGCCATAAACCAACTAGATGTTAATGTACGCTTTGATATTATAGCCATTACGAAAAAAGGAAGTGCTTTCAATATTGAGCATTTAGAAAATGCTTTTTATCATTTTTGAAATAAACACTTTAGTAATTAAAGAAACTTTTCAGGGATTCAATGTCTTTTGGTTTTGCAACTATACGTTTGTTTTTATCTAATACAAAATAGGTTGGCGTTGATTTAATATCGTACATGTTTCCTATTTCGTTATCCCATTTACCCAATCCTAAAACATGAATAAAATCTGGGAATTCCTTAATTTTATCTGACCAATTTTTATCGTCATCTTCTAATCCAATTGCCACTACTTTAAGCTCACCTGCCTTTAATGTTTCTTCAAAGGATTCCAATTGTGGTATTTCATTTAAGCAATGTGAACATGTACTGCTCCAAAAAACTAAAACATAATACTCAAAACCGCTTAAATCACTTAATTTTTTTTGATTTTTTGGAGCATCTAAATGAAAATCTGGTGCTTTACTTTCCTTTGATGTGTTTTTAAATTGCACTAAACCATCAATGAGTACTTGATCATTTAAAGCTTTTGCAATATCAATTAAATACTTGTCTGCAATGTAATTAGCAACACCTTCAAAATCTGAATCTGCCATACTTTGCCATAATTGAAGTAGTAAACTGCTTTTAATTGTTAAAGGGGCGTCCTTCATTGCCAAACAAAAAACATCAATATTTTTTTTATAATTAGCAATAATGTCAGGCGTATCTTTACCCATTCCAAGAACATAATTATACATCCGTTCCACTAAAAAATCTGAGCTTTGAAGTGTTACATTATTAAAATCTACATGGTCAAAAAAATGAGTTTCCAGATTGTTAATATACGTTTCTACATCTTCAACTGTTTCTGGAATATATGGTTTATTGGCTTTAATAAATACTAAAGCAATGGTTCCTTTTGCCGCTTCTTCAAAATTTTGCTGAGTTTCTCGTTGTGTTTTAAAAATAGCCATTAATGCAGAGGTATCTTTACTTTGCTGTCTGAAAAAATTTGAAATGCTTTGGCTTATCATAGACATACTGCTAGTATAACCTGTTACCAATTTGTTTTCAACAGACTCTTGATAGGTTAAACCTGTTTCAGCATCAAAAGTGAATTCAATATCTTCTCTTCCGTTATAAATAATATCAAAATTATACTCTTCTTTTGGAATGGCATACACAATTTTATACATGCCAGCAGTTGCAGTGGAATCAAGTTCTAACATAAAAGTTCCATCTTTATTAATTTCAGCATTTCCTACATAAGAGGTTGAAAGAGGTAAAATTTTATACAATAACGCATATTTATAATTCTCTGATTTTGTGAAAGTTCCTTTAATGGTATGAGAAAAAAGAAAGCTTGGAAGTAAAAAAACTAAAAAAATAACTCGTTTTAACATGATAACTATTTATTAAAAAGTTGGCAATAATCAGGCCACAATAGGTTGTAATTTTGTTAAAGCCTGCTTAACAGATTTAACAGATTCAAAAGTAAGCAATAAACGTAAACCGTTTCGTGTTTGTGTCTCCTTCATTTTACAGGCTCCAGGATTTGACTGCACAAACTGTAGCACTTTAGTGAACGATTTACTTTGATAAAAATTACTTTGCTGATCACTAATAAAATACCCTACCAGTTTACTGTGCTTCATTATTATTTTTTCAAAACCAATCTTACTTGCAATCCATTTAATACGAACGCTATTTAGTAAATCTGATACTGATGGTGGTAATTCTCCAAAACGATCAATGAGTTGTGATTCAAAGATTTTTAGTTCTTCTTCTGTTTTAATATTGTTGAGTTGCGTATAAAGATTTAATCGTTCTGTGATATTGTTCACATAATCATCAGGGAACAATAATTCAAAATCAGAATCTATAGTAACATCTTTTACATACTCTTTATCTTCTGAAGCATCTTCATACAAATCTTTAAACTCATTTTCTTTTAGTTCTTCTATTGCCTCTTGCAAGATTTTTTGATAGGTATCAAAACCAATTTCATTGATAAATCCGCTTTGTTCGCCACCTAACAAATCACCTGCACCACGAATTTCAAGATCTTTCATGGCAATATTAAAGCCGCTACCAAGTTCTGTAAATTGTTCTAAAGCAGTGATACGTTTTCTGGCATCATCTGTCATGGCCGAATATTCTGGAGTAATAAAATAACAGAATGCTTTTTTATTACTTCTGCCTACCCTTCCTCGCATTTGATGCAAATCACTCAACCCAAAATTATTGGCGTTATTTATAAAAATGGTATTGGCATTGGGTACATCCAGTCCGCTTTCAACAATAGTGGTACTAACTAAAACATCAAAAGCACCATTCATAAAAGACAACATAAGTTCTTCTAACTTTTTACCATCTAGTTGTCCATGCCCTACGCCTATTTTAGCATCGGGCACCAAACGTTGAATCATGCCTGCAACTTCTTTTATGTTTTCAATACGATTATGAATAAAGAATATTTGTCCGCCTCGTTCTATCTCATAGCTTACAGCATCTCGAATGGTTTCTTCATTAAAACGAATTACATGGCTTTCAATTGGGTAACGGTTTGGTGGAGGTGTTGTAATAACCGATAAATCTCTCGCTGCCATTAAGCTAAATTGAAGTGTTCTAGGAATTGGAGTAGCTGTTAGTGTGAGCACGTCAACATTGTCTTTGAGTGTTTTTAATTTCTCTTTGACTGCTACACCGAACTTCTGTTCTTCATCAACAATAAGTAGTCCCAAATCTTTAAACTTTACGTTTTGATTGACTAATTGATGCGTCCCTATAATAATATCAACTTTTCCTTTTTCGAGGTTTTCAAGAGTTTCTTTTTTCTCTTTTGAAGTTCTAAAACGGTTTAAATAATCAACCGTTACAGGAAAATCTTTCAATCGTTCTGTAAACGTTCTGGAATGCTGATACGCTAAAATAGTTGTTGGTACTAAAACGGCTACTTGTTTGCCATTATCAACCGCTTTAAAAGCCGCTCTAATAGCAACTTCGGTTTTACCAAAACCCACATCACCACAAACCAATCTGTCCATTGGTCTTTCGCTTTCCATGTCTGCTTTAATATCGGCTGTTGCAGTTATTTGGTCTGGAGTATCTTCGTATAAAAATGAGGATTCTAATTCCAGTTGCATATAACTATCAGGATTATACTGATATCCTTTTTCTGTTTTTCTCTTAGCGTAAAGTTGAATTAAGTTAAAAGCAATTTCTTTAACTCTCGTTTTTGTTTTTTGCTTAAGAACTTTCCAAGCATTGCTTCCAAGTTTATAAATTTTAGGTGGTTTCCCATCTTTTCCATTAAACTTGGTGATTTTATGTAGTGAGTGAATACTTAAATACAAAATATCGCGCTCTCCATAAATCAATTTTATGGCTTCTTGTTTTTTGCCTTCAACATCAATTTTTTGTAAGCCACCAAACCTACCAATACCATGATCAATATGTGTTACATAATCTCCAATTTCAAGATTTGTAAGTTCTTTTAAAGTAATGGCCTGTTTTTTAGCATACCCATTTTTTACTTGAAATTTATGATACCGTTCAAATATTTCATGATCTGTATAACACAGTATTTTATTTTCATGATCAATGAATCCTTGATGTAATGAAAGTACAATAGTTTTATAAGGCTTTACTTCTAAATGAGAATCATCAAAAATATCTTGAAATCGTTTAGCTTGTTGTTCACTTACACAAACAATATAATTGGTAAATCCTTTTTCGTAGTTGGAATTTAAATCTTCAATAAGTAAATTAAACTGCTTGTTAAATGTTGGCTGTGGTGAAGTATTGAAAATTATTTTGTCATTGCGAGGAGTTTGTGACGAAGCAATCTCTTCATTAGAAACAGATTGCTTCGTTTCACTCGCAATGAC
>DJWL01000018.1:0-22394 GCA_002441545.1 Flavobacteriaceae bacterium UBA6231
CCTAATTTGTTTTTAGGTAACATTCCTTTAACTGACTTTTCTACTAATCTTGCTGGATCTTTTCCAAACATTTCTGTAGCAGATAAGCTTCTTTGACCACCTGGATAACCTGTGTGACGAATGTACGTTTTATCGTTCCACTTGTTTCCTGTTAAGTTGATTTTTTCGGCATTGATAACAATTACGTTATCACCGCAATCAGCATGTGGTGTGAAGTTAGGTTTGTGTTTACCTCTTAATAGTTTTGCAACTTTTGAAGCTAAACGACCTAAGCTTTGCGATTCAGCATCAACCAATAACCACTCCTTGTTAGCAGTAGCTTTGTTGCCTGAAATTGTTTTGTAGCTTAATGTATCCACACTTATTATTTTTTCAAATTAAACATTCCTCTTTCAAAAAGAGTTTGCAAATTTACGATAATCTATTTGATTACCAAATAGTCACGGAGTATTTTTTTGATAAGTTTGTTAGTATCTTTTGTGAAGTGTGCTTTAATTTATGCAATTTGTTGTAAACAATTGATTTATAATTGATTATTGATATTGTATACCAGGGCCCACAGAAGCTTCTATATTCAGAAATTCAATTTTAGGCGATTCATCTAGATTTAGATCTCTTTGTTTTTGAAATTCCAAGAATGATGGAGTATTAAGTAAGATGTGTTGGATATGTTCGTTATCATACAATGAGTGGTGAGCAAAAGTCACTCCATCTTGTTTGGTAAAGACAGAATATTGAAATTTGTTTGAATCGAGGGTTTTAAAATCTGCTATAAACTTTTGGATGTTTGCTCTATTTTTTGTTACGAAATCTGATTTAATTTTATAAGTCACTATTACTGATATCATTTGATCTTGTTTTATATGTTTTAATGATTTAAACCAATTCTTCACAATAAAAACCAAAACTTTTAAATACTTGTAAAATAGTATTTGGTTTAATGGTCTTGGTTTCAACCCGGAAGATATTGTCGCAATCTTCCAGATCAAAATTCCAATAACCATTTTTGGCAATTAAGTTGTTTAAAACAGGTTTTAGCTGTTTTATTTCACGTTTTGAAGTGATTGATGTTTTAAAAACCAAAATGGTATTCATAATGTTTGTTTTTTAACGTTCATAAAAGAAAGGAGGTTCAATATCTAAAGCTCGTAAATACACGTAAGCTTGTCCACGATGGTGAATTTCATTATCAATAAAATAAAAGATAGACGACCAAACTGTGCCTTCATATTGTCCAAAAATTTTTATCTTTTCCTGAAATTGTTCTGGTTTTATTTGTGCCCAATAGGCATTTATATCTTCAGTGGCTTGATCCCAAAGCTCAAGAATTTTTGCTTTTTTGTTATCATGTTTTATGTGTTCAATTAGTTCTACTGTTTGTCCTGTTGCAATTTCTTTGGTGCCTGGAGCAGCAATTCCTAAAAGCTCCATAACCATTTCTGCAAAGGTGCGCATACCACCAATGGAATAATTAAAAAATGCTTCTTCGGGAAAAGCTTCAATGACGCGTCGGGTTAAACCTCGATGTCCTTGCCAATGAGCCAATAAATCTGATGGTGTAATAACTGTTGCTAATGCAGTGTTTGTTGTAGTTTCCATAATTGTAATTTTAATGTTTTTACTATTTGAAATCAAAATTACAAGGGCATTGTGACAGCATTATGTCAGTAGTAAAAAATAAAACTTTAAAATTTTTCAACTGACAAACCTTTGTCATACCAACTCCATAGTTTTGAGTATTATTACTAATTAGTTGAGTATGTTGAACTCGAAATTCAATACAAACTTCAGCCTGAAATCCTATCTTTGGGAAATATATTATAGCATTATGAGTTTTGATACGGTAAAACGTTTTGATAGAATAGTAGCCATACTTATTCATTTGCAATCCAAACGAATTGTAAAAGCACAAGAATTAGCCGATAGATTTCAGGTAAGTTTACGCACCATTTATCGCGATATTCGTACGCTAGAAGCTTCGGGTGTGCCTATTATTAGTGAAGCTGGTGTTGGCTATTCCATCATGGAAGGTTACCGTTTGCCTCCTGTAATGTTTACACGCGAAGAAGTTGGAAGTTTTGTGGCTGCTGAAAAACTTATGCAGAAGTTTGTAGATAAATCATTGGGAGATTATTACGAGTCGGCAATGATGAAACTAAAATCAGTGTTACGTGGTCGTGAAAAAGATTGGATTTCTGCTTTAGAATCGCAAATTTTAGTCGATCCTGCACATAAATTATTCAACGACGATTTACCAAATGCACTTGAAGTGTTGTTTGAAAGCATCGCTGAAAAAAGGCAAGTATATTTAAAATATCAAGCTTTAAATAACGAAACACCTGCCGAACGAAATGTTGAACCTGTTGGTATTTACCATGAATCTGGATTTTGGTATGTGTTGGCTTTTTGCCATTTACGAGATGATTACCGACAATTTAGAACTGATAGAATGCTTGCTATAAAATCAACCCAAAACAGTTTTACCAAAGATCATATTACTTTAGATGAATATCGAAACAAAACACAAAATGTACAGAAAACAAAAGTGGTCATTTTGGTAGATAAATCTGTAGTACGCTTTATAAACAACAGCAAATTGCAACAAGGGTTTGTTTCAGAAAAGGTAAAAGGCAACCAAGTTGAAATGACATTTATGACGCCTTATGTTGAACACGGTTTTTCACGATGGTATATCGTATTTTCTGATTATGCTAAAATTATAGAACCCGAAAGCTTAAAACTTCAAATTAAAGATATTTTAGAAAGAGCTATTTCTAAAATTTAATGTGCCTCCAACCAATCATTGCCAACACCTAAATCAACATCTAGCGGAACTTCTAAAGTATAAGCATTTTCCATTTCTGTTTTCACTAATGTTTTAATAGTATCTAATTCTGGTTTATAAACATCAAAAACCAATTCGTCATGAACCTGTAATAACATTTTGGTTTTGTAGTTGCCTGCTTCTAGTTTATCATGAATGTGTATCATGGCAATTTTAATAATATCGGCTGCACTACCTTGAATTGGTGCATTTACAGCATTTCGTTCAGCAGCACCTCTAACCACAGCATTTCTTGAATTGATATCGTTTAAATACCGTCTTCTTCCTAAAACTGTTTGTACATAGCCATGTTCTCTGGCGAAATGAATTTGATCATTTATGTATTTCCTTAACTTTGGATAGGTTTCATAATAGGTGTCTATTAATTCTTTTGATTCACCTCTTGTTAAATCGGTTTGATTACTTAACCCAAAGGCAGAAACTCCATAAATAATTCCGAAATTGACAGTTTTTGCATTGCTTCGTTGCTCGCGAGTTACTTCAGATAATGGGACATTGAATACTTTGGATGCTGTTGATGCGTGAATATCTTCACCATGTTTAAAGGCATTTATCATGTTTTCTTCTTTACTTAATGCAGCGATAATACGAAGTTCTATTTGTGAATAATCCGCAGCTAACAAAATATAGTTCTCATCTCTTGGAATAAATGCTTTTCGTACCTGACGCCCACGTTCTGTTCTAATTGGAATATTTTGAAGATTCGGATTATTGCTGCTTAAACGTCCGGTTGCTGCAACAGTTTGCATATAATCGGTATGAACACGTCCTGTAGATGGTTCTACCTGAGTTGGCAATGCATCAACGTAAGTACTTTTTAACTTTGCTAACCCACGATACTCTAAAATATGTTGAATAATTTCATGGTCTTTTGCCAGATAACTTAATATGTCCTCACTAGTAGCATATTGTCCTGTTTTAGTCTTTTTAGGTTTGTCAACCAGTTTTAGTTTTTCAAATAAAATATCGCCCAATTGTTTTGGCGAAGCAATATTAAATTCTTCTCCTGCTTCTTTATAAATGTTTAATTCTAAGGTTTTTATGTCACTATCTAATTGTTTAGATAATGAATTAAGAAATGCTTCATCTAGATTAATGCCTTCCAATTCCATGTCGGCTAAAACACGAAGCAAAGGAATTTCAATGTCATCAAAAAGCTTTTGTGTATTGGCTTCACCTAATTCTTTCTCAAAATGTTCTTTTAATTGCAATGTTATATCAGCATCTTCAACAGCATATTCAGTTTGTTTTTCTAAAGGAACTTCTCTCATTGTGAGTTGGTTTTTTCCTTTTTTCCCAATAAGTGTTTCTATAGATATTGGTGTGTAATTTAAATAGGTTTCTGCCAGCACATCCATATTATGGCGCATATCTGGATTGATAAGATAATGAGCTAGCATGGTGTCAAACAGTTGGCCTTTTACTTTAATATTATATTTTCTTAAAACTTTAATATCATATTTTAAATTCTGACCAATTTTTTGAATAGAACTGTTTTCAAAAAAGGGACGTAATTGCTCTATTAATTCTTGTGCATCGTCTTTGCTTTCAGGAAAAGGTAAATAATAGCCCTTGCCAACTTCCCAAGAAAATGCAATGCCAACCAATTCTGCTGTAATAGGATTAATGCTCGTAGTTTCAGTGTCAAAACAAACACTGGTTTGCTTTAATAAATTTTGCACAAAAAGCTTTGTAGATATTCCCGAAGCAATACTCTGATAAAAATGAGATGTAGTTTCAGAAGTGTTTCTAGAGCTGTGATTTATGATAGTGTCATCTTGACTATCATCACCTCCAAAAAGTGAAAATTGTCCTGCTCCAGCTTTGGGAGAGGTAGGTTTGGTTTCTTGTTTTGGTTTCTCTGATAAGGTAGTTTCCTCTTTTTTTTCTGTTGAAATTGATGGAGCTTCAAATGAAAATGTTTTTTGAAAATTAACAAGTAATTGTCTGAATTCTAGTTCTTCAAAAATTTCTGTAACTTTAGCTATATCAGGTTGGTCTAATTCAAAATCTTTTGCATCAAATTCAACAGGAACATCTAGCATAATGGTTGCCAATTTTTTTGAAAGCATTCCCAGCTCTTTATTGGCTTCAATGTTTTCCCTCATTTTTCCTTTAAGCTCATGCGTATTTGCTAAAAGATTTTCCATACTGCCATATTCAGCCAACAATTTTTTAGCTGTTTTTTCACCAACACCAGGAAGCCCAGGAATGTTATCACTTGAATCGCCCATCATACCCAAAAAGTCAATAACTTGTAAGGGATCATCAATTTCAAATTTTTTCTTTACTTCTTCAATTCCCCAAGTTTCATAACCGCCACCAAAAACTGGGCGATACATAAATATATTGTCGCTTACAAGTTGTGCGAAATCCTTATCTGGTGTTACCATAAAGGTTTTATAACCTTCTTTTTCGGCCTGTTTTGAAAGTGTTCCAATCACGTCATCGGCTTCAAAGCCTTCTTTAACCATAATTGGGATATGCATGGCTTTTAATATTTGTTCAATATAAGGAACAGCTATTTTTATCGCTTCAGGAGTTTCATCTCTGTTTGCTTTATATGCTTCAAACATTTCAACACGGTCAACACTGCCACCTCTATCGAAACAAACGGCTAAGTGGTCTGGGCGTTCACGTTTAATCACGTCAAGTAATGAATTCATAAAACCCATAATTGCCGAGGTATCTGTTCCTTTTGAATTTATTCTAGGGTTTTTTATAAAGGCATAATACCCACGAAAAATAAGGGCATAAGCATCAACTAAGAAGAGGCGTTTTTGATCTGACATTCGTTTTTTATTATTAAGTGTATAAAACTACAAAACTTATCTTGCGAATTGAAATTTAATCAAATCACTTTTTTTAAGCAAAAAACGTATTCTTTGTACTAAAAAAATTGTTAATCTTACATTAAATAAGCATCATTGTATCTTTAACTTTTTAAATTTGAGAAAAAGTTGCCCATGTCCAGGTTTTTTGTTGCGCTTATTATTTTTTCAGTAGTCTTTTTTTTAGTTGAGTTTTATGCTTTTCAAGCCATTAAAACCATTACAAAAAACAGATATGTAAAAATTTTCTGGATACTTATAGCCCTAGCTATTTATATTAATTTGTTTTACACGCTTTATTCAACACCTAGAAGTGCTGGCCAAACAAAAGGGTTTCAATTAGCAATAGGACTTTTACTAACATTTTTTATCCCAAAGTTAGTTATTGTAATAGTCATGTTTGGTGAAGATGCTGTTAGAATTATTCAAAAGGTACTATCTTATTTTTTAAGTGGAGTAACACAACCAATTCCAAGTAGAAGATTGTTTATTTCAAGATTGGCTTTGGGTCTTGCCGCAATACCTTTTGCTTCGTTTTTATACGGAATTATTCAAGGAAGATATAATTATAAAGTTTTAAAATATAAACTGACTTTTGAAGATTTGCCAGAAGCTTTTGATGGGTTTACCATCACACAAATTTCAGATATTCATTCAGGGAGTTTTACAAACCCAGATAAAATTCAATATGGAATTGATTTAATTAACCAACAGCAGTCAGATTTGCTTCTATTTACAGGTGATATTGTTAATAATAAAGCTGATGAAATGGACGAGTGGATTGATGCTTTTAAAAATTTCGAAGCTCCATATGGGAAGTTTTCCATTTTAGGAAATCATGATTATGGTGATTATGTAGAATGGGATTCAAAAGAAGATAAAGCAAGAAATTTTCAGGCAGTTAAAGATGTGCATCCTAAAATTGGGTTTGATTTGTTGCTAAATGAGCATAGATATATTGAAAAAGATGGGCAAAAAATTACTATAATAGGTATTGAAAATTGGGGAAAAGGGTTTAATCAGGCTGGAGATTTAGAAAAAGCCTCCTTTGGTGTTCAAAAAGAAGATTTTAAAATTTTAATGTCTCATGATCCATCACATTGGGAATATAAAGTTAAGCATAACGATTTTAATTATCATTTAACTTTAAGCGGACACACACACGGACTCCAAATGGGCATAGAAATACCAGGATTTTTTAGATGGAGTCCTTCACAATATGTATATAAACAATGGGCAGGACTATACACAGAATTTGGAAGGTTTATAAATGTAAATAGAGGTTTTGGGTATCATGCATTTCCAGGAAGAGTTGGGGTTTGGCCAGAAATTACGGTTATAGAACTTAAAAAAGGAACAAGTAAGGCATAATGAGGTAAATTTGCACCAGTTTTTGATCTAAAATGTTAAAATTATATTGAAATTGTTTATTTTTAATTTGTTAAGGAATTAAACCTATTTCATAACGAATAATGGTAATATCAAAAAAATACGTAGGTTTGTATAAGTACATTTGACTAATAAATAATATAGTATGTCAAAATTTGGGGAACTAATAGATATAGACATTCCTGTTTTGTTAGATTTTTTTACCGAATGGAATGATCAATCTACAGCGATGCATCCTGTTTTAAGAGATGTAGCTGCAGCACTTGGCGATAAAGCTAAAGTGATAAAGATTGATGTTGAAAAGAACCAAGAGTTAGCAGAAGCACTAAGAGTAAAAGGCTTGCCAACATTAATTATTTATAAAAATGGTGAAATGAAGTGGCGACAAAGTGGTGAACAAGATGCTAACACTTTAATTGGTATTATTAAACAATACCTGTAAAATCAAGCGATTTAAAAGTAAAACCAAGCTTACTGTAATAGTCTAGCACTTTAGGTAATACATATTTCATGTTTTTTGAAGCTTTTATGCTATCATGAAATACGATGATACTTCCTTTTTCTGAGTTTTTAATAACATTTTCCAAGCATTTTTCATTGGAAACATCTTTATCCCAATCAAAAGATATAACATCCCACATAATAATTTGGTATCCTAATGCTTTGAGTTTTTTAGCTTGTTTTGGCTTTATTTTACCATAAGGTGGGCGAAAAAGCCTAGTAGGCGATGATTGATGATTGGCAATTACTGAATCTGCCTTTGAAACATTTTCAATATAATCTTTGGTTAAAGTTTTCCATCCTTTTAAATGGTTGTGAGTATGGTTGCCAATAGTATGGCCATGATTGGTTATGCTTTGAAAAACATCTGGATACTTTTCAACGTTATTGCCAATACAAAAAAATGTTGCTTTTGCATTAAATTTTTTTAACTGCTGTAAAGTCCATTCTGTAATTTCAGGAGTTGGGCCATCATCAAAAGTTAGGTAAATAACAGCTTCAGTAGTTGGAATACTCCAAGTATAATTTGGAAACATTTTTTTAACTACTGAAGGTGTTTTGACAGGAACTAAAGACATGATTAGTTTGCTTCTAAACTGGAATCATTAGGAATATCTATATCTGATCGTTTCTCATCAGAGGAGTCATCTTCATAAAAATGATTGAAAAGTTTTAAATATGAATTAAATATTTCACTTTCAGTTTTTGCAAATTCTTTATCATAGGTTATAAGCACATCAACAAGACTTTTATAACGTTGAATATCGGTATAAATATCTTCAAACATATGCTCTTGATTATTTTTTGTTAAACCACTATAATATGTTAGATTTTCTTGATATTTTTTTGCAACATCTTTAAAAAGCTTTTCTGCCTTTTCTTTGTTTCCAACCTCATAATATGCACTAATATATGGTTCTAAAAGTGTGTAATAACCATAGTAATCTACAGGCATGTTCACCATAGCTATATCTGCAATTTCTTCAGCCTTTTTTAACTTATCTTCATTTATTAATTGCTCAACTAAACGAGCTAAATTGCCTCTGTAAGAAATGGAATTTTTGCGTGTTTCTGGGTCGTGATAAATATCTGGGCTACCACTATTTCCCCAATCCCATTTTTTTACTTTTTCATACATCAAATCACTATCAACTCTTCCCATGTCGAATGGGTTTGCTTTATCAACAGGAGTTTTAATAGGAACTAATTTGTAGCACATGCCATCTAATTGCAAATAGTCTTTCATCCAGATATAATCATCATCACCAAAACTTCCACCTGTAAAATATATTGGACGCTTCCAGTCATTATTTGCAACAATATCGAGCATTAACAATCTGTTTTTGTAAAGCGCACTTTCTTTAATTTTAATATCAATGTAAGGCACTATTTTATCGGCATCTTTATGTTTTACAATTCCGTATTTTAAAGCATTTTCTTTATTAACAGGAATCCTTAAAAACTCTGTTGGCAAGTATTTAGCATTTAAATCTTGGTTTCTTATCCCACTAATATCTACGCCTTGTTGTTGTAAAATGTGTTTGTATTTAGTAACATCATCATTTCTTGTTATAAACTTCAAGAATTCTTTTACTTCTATGGTATCATTGAATATTGGCTCTTTAATAATATAATCATTCGTGCCATACTTGTATTGGTCATGGGTTAATTGAGATGGCACAGGATCGCTATCATAAGCTTTTCTCTTCATTTGATCAATATACCAATCCGTTTGAAATAGGCTGGTGTTTACAACTCTTACATCGGTTCTATATCCTTCAATTTCTTGAGCATACCAAAGCGCGAAGGTATCATTATCGCCAATGGAAAATAAAATTCCGTCTTTTCCACAAGAATCTAAATACATTTTAGCCATTGATTTAGCCGTGTATTTGTCAGATCTATCATGGTCATCCCAATTGTTTGCAGCCATAATCGCAGGAACTAAAACTAAACAAACTATGGTAATTGCTGGAGCTAAAAATTTTGAAGATGAGTATTTTTTTAAGGCATTAAAAATGGCAAATACTCCAAATCCAATCCAAACAGCAAAAACATAAAATGAGCCAACAACTGAATAATCACGTTCTCTTGGTTCAAATGGACGAACATTTGTGTAAAATTGGATTGCTACTCCAGTAAACAAGAAAAACACCAGCATAACCCAAAACAGTTTTTTGTTTTTATTGAATAAAAAGAATAAACCAATGAGGCCAAGGATAAGTGGTAAAAAATAGTAGGTATTTCTAGCCTTATTGTTTTTTATATCGCTCGGTAGGTTGTCTTGAGACAAACCTAAATGCCACTCATCAATAGGTTTGATACCGCTAATCCAATTTCCGTGATTGTCTAATCTACCTTGAATATCATCTTGTCTTCCAGTAAAATTCCACATAAAATATCGCCAGTACATATATCCTAGTTGATATTGAATCATGTAAACTATGTTGCTGGCAAGCGAAGGTTTTTCAACATCTATATAACTTTTGTATCTTTTTAGAAAATTATTATAATCCTCATAATCAACATTGCCTTTTGCAACATCATTTTTAAAATTTGTGACAAGCGTTCTAAGTTCATTTTGCATTTGGTAATCAGGCTTTAATTTAAAATCTAAATACCCTGAAAACATCATATAATTTTCTGCGTGCTCACCACTCCACATTCTTGGAAGAATTGAAGCATGTTTATGATTGTAATTTTGTTTGGCATTTTTATAATCGTTTACAATTACGTATTTGCCTTTAGCTTCATCTTTTTCATATTTGGGTTTATCATCAACATACGGTTCATTTTCATCAAGGTAAGCATATTGATCGGTAAATTGTGGCCCGTAAAACAAATGGGTTTCCGGATATTGTTCTAAGTTATAATAGGCTAATAACTCTCGGGCACTTGACGGATTATTTTCATTAATTACAACGTTGGCGTTTGCTCTAATTGGTAATAACAACCAAGAAGAAAAACCAATGATGATAAAACTTATACAAAGAATGCCTGTGTTTAGATGGATGTAATTTTTTTTGTGAGTATAGTTTAATCCAAAATAAATAACTGCAACTAAAACCAATCCAGCTATAATGGAACCAGAATTAAAGGGAAGGCCTATAGAATTTACAAAGAAGATTTCAAAATCACTAAAAAGTTTTAAAAGATTTGGTGCTAAAAGTTTGAAAACAAATAACAAAACAGCAACCGAAACCAAATTGGCAATAATGAAGTTTTTAAGAGTAATAGTTTTATAATTTTTAAAATAATAAATGAGTCCAATGGCAGGAATAGTTAATAATCCCATAAAATGCACTCCAAAAGATAACCCAATAATAAAGGATATTAGTATAAGCCAACGGTTACCCCTTGGTTTATTCATGTCTTGTTCCCAACGCAAACCTAACCAAAACAAAACCGACATAATCAAGGTTGCCATGGCATAAACTTCTGTTTCAACAGCATTAAACCAAAAAGAATCGGTAAATGTAAAAGCTAAACTTCCAACCAAGCCACTACCAAGAATAGCAATTGCTTTTTGTTGAGAAACTTCTTTGTTTTTTATAACCATTTTTTTAAGCAAAAGTGTAATGGTCCAGAACATAAAAAGAATAGTAAAAGCGCTGGCCACGGCACTCATCATATTTAGCATCATACCTACAAGTTGGTTATTTCCAAAGGTAAACATGGAAAAAAAGGCTCCAAACATTTGAAATAATGGTGCTCCTGGAGGATGTCCTACTTGAAGTTTAGATGATGTTAAAATATACTCTCCTGCATCCCAAAAACTTACTGTAGGCTCAATAGTTAAACCATAAGTTATAAAAGCTATTAAAAAAGTGAACCAACCAGTTATAGTGTTCCATTTTTTAAAGTTGAAATATGTCATTTGATTTTTTTATTTTTATTTATGATGGCGAATTTAAGAATAAATATGTAATGGTATATAGTATTTAGTTTGTGTTAACATAATTGATTTCTTACCTTTATATATAAAATGATAAATTATTAGAGTAAAGTAATTCAAATAAATGTATATTAAATTTGAAGAAACCTTAGAAATCGTTTATTATTTTCAAAAAAATACTTGTGCAAATAAAACTTTGTGCTAAATTTGCACCCTCAATTACACATTGGCTTATGGTGTAACTGGCAACACGTCTGGTTTTGGTCCAGAAGAGTCTAGGTTCGAGCCCTAGTAAGCCAACATAATTGTAAACCCTAATCTTATTAAGATTAGGGTTTTTATTTTTAGAAATAATTTATTCACAATAAAAGATTATTCAATCTTAAAAGTAAGTACTGGGCGCTGAGCATTATTTACTAAATCTTCACTAATGCTACCATTAAAAAAGTTTGAAAGTCCTCTTCTGCCATGAGTGCACATGCCTATTAAGTCGGCAGAAATAGATTGAGAAAAACTCATAATTCCTTTTTCAACATTTATGTCATTATAAATATTAACTGTATAATTGTCAAAATCTGCGCTTTTTGCAAACTCGTGCATGCGTTCATTGGCATCATGTGTTGTCATAAAATGACCCGCAGTATTAACCATTAAAAGATGCATTTTAGCATTAAATAATTTAGCAAATTCAGTTGCTTTAATGTAAGGAGTTTTGTAATGGTCTTTAAAATTTGAAGCAAATACAAAATGGTCAACCTTAAATACAGGGTGTTCTTTTTTAACTACTAAAACAGGTACTTCAGATGTTCTAACTATTTTTTCAGTATTTGATCCAATTAGCATTTCTTTAAAGCTATTAGTGCCATGTGATCCCATTACTATTAAGTCAATATTGTGTTTTTTACAAACTTGATAAACACCTCTAAAAGGTTCATAAAATTCAACAATTTCATGAACATTTAAACCCTTCAAATATTTTCTTTCTAATAAGCTTTCAAAATGTTTATGTGCTAATTGCATGAAATACATGGCCTCTGGTAAACTTTGACTAGTGCTTAAAGGATCAATCTTTTGCATTGGCAACTCTAATGTGTGAAGCAAATAAATTTCAGCGTTATGCTTTTTAGCTAATTGTGCAGCTACTTTTAAAGCGTTTTCAGCTTGCTCAGAAAAGTCGGTAGGTATTAATATTTTTTTCATATTCGGTTTTGTGTTAAGTAAGCTTTAATACTTTAAATTTATGAATATTACTTTAGAAATCAATTAAAAAATTATATATTTGCGCCGTTGTAAGGCAAAAAAAGGAAATGAGGGGACGGAAAGTCCCCTCTTTTTATAATAAAAATGTTTAAAGATACCGTTAAAGAATTATTAGAAAAGGCACTGTTAGAAAGAACGGATTTGTTTCTTATTGGCATGACTATTTCTGAAGACAACAGAATTAATATTGTAATTGATGGTGATAATGGTGTGAGTGTTGAAGACTGCATGTTTGTAAGCCGAGCCATTGAACATAATCTAGATAGAGAAGAAGTTGATTTTGCATTAGAAGTAGCTTCGGCAGGCGCAACTTCTCCTATAGTTAATCAAAGACAGTACAAAAAAAATATTGGGAGAGATTTTGAAGTTAAAACAACTTCGGGTAAAATTGAAGCCATTCTTAAAGGAATATCAGAAGAAGGTATTTTGTTAGAATGGAAAGCCAGAGAACCAAAACCGCAAGGGAAAGGTAAAATAACCGTAGTAAAACAAGCTAATTTAGCTTATAGTGATATTGTAGAAGCAAAAGTGATGATTAAATTTTAATTCAAGAGAGTTATGGAGAATATTGCGTTAATTGAATCGTTTTCAGAATTCAAAGACGATAAATTAATTGATCGTGTAACGTTAATGGCGATTTTAGAGGATGTCTTTAGAAGTGCCTTAAAAAAGAAATTTGGAGATGATGATAATTTTGACATTATTGTTAACCCTGATAAAGGCGATTTAGAAATTTGGAGAAACCGTGTTGTGGTTGCTGATGGAGAAGTTGAAGAACCAAACCAAGAGATCTCATTGTCTGAAGCACGCAAAATTGAACCAGATTTTGAGGTTGGTGAAGATGTATCAGAAGAAGTAAAATTAGTAGATTTAGGAAGAAGAGCTATTTTAGCATTGCGCCAAAATTTAATCTCAAAAATTCACGAACACGATAACACCATTGTTTACAAACAGTTTAAAGATTTAGTTGGCGAAATATATACTGCCGAGGTTCATCATATTCGTCACAGAGCAGTTATTTTATTAGATGATGAAGGCAATGAAATAATTCTTCCAAAAGAAAAACAAATTCCTTCAGACTTTTTTAGAAAAGGAGATAACGTAAGAGGTGTAATAGATAGTGTTGAGCTTAAAGGAGCAAAACCAACTATTATCATGTCTAGAAGTTCTCCAGCATTTTTAGAAAAATTATTTGAACAAGAAATTCCTGAGGTTTTTGATGGGTTGATTACTATTAAAAATGTAGTTAGAATTCCAGGTGAAAAAGCAAAAGTAGCTGTAGATTCATATGATGATAGAATAGATCCAGTAGGAGCTTGCGTAGGGATGAAAGGATCAAGAATACATGGTATTGTGCGTGAGTTAGGAAATGAAAATATTGATGTTATTAACTATACCAATAATTTGCAACTATACATTACTAGAGCATTAAGCCCTGCAAGAGTAACTTCAATAAAAATTAATGAAGAAACTAAACGTGCAGAAGTTATTTTAAAACCAGAAGAGGTAAGTAAAGCTATTGGTAGAGGCGGACATAACATTCGTTTAGCCGGTCAATTAACTGGTTATGAAATTGATGTATTTAGAGAAGGCGCAGAAGAAGATGTTGAATTATCTGAATTCACAGATGAAATTGAAGGATGGATTATTCAAGAATTCAGTAAAGCTGGACTTGATACTGCAAAAAGCATCTTAGAACAAGATGTTGAAGACTTAGTAAAAAGAACAGATTTAGAAGAAGAAACAATTAGAGATGTTATTAGAATTCTAAGAGAAGAATTTGAAGAATAACATAAATTTGGTATATTAAAGGCAATTTATGGCTGACACAGTAAGATTAAATAAAGTATTAAGGGAATTAAATATCTCTATAGATCGTGCAGTAGATTTTTTAGAATCTAAAGGCATTGATGTAGAGAAAAGTCCCAATACTAAAATATCAGAAGACGTACATGCAATTCTTTCAAACGAATTTCAAACAGATGCTAGCAAAAAAGTAGCATCTCAAGAAGTTAGTGAGGCAAAAATTAAAGAGAAAGAAGTATTACGTGAACAACGCGAGAGAGAACTTGAAGAAAAACAAAAAGAGGTAGCTAGAAAAGAAGAAATTATTAGGGCTTCTACTATTATTTCAAGACCAAAAGCCGTTGGAAAAATTGATTTAGAGCCAAAAAAGAAAGAAGAAATTCCAGCTCCTCAAGTAGAAGAAGTTAAAGAAGTTGTTCAAGAAACTCCTAAAAAAGAAGAGTCGGCACCAGTAATTGCCAAAGAAGAGCCTGTTGTTGAAAAGCCAAAACCTGAACCTGTTCAAAAACCTGTAGAAACCAAACCTGCAGAACCAAAACGAGAAATATTGAATAGTGAAGGAATATTAGTCCCTGATGAAAGAGTAGAAACTCAATATCAAAAGCTTACAGGCCCTAAAATTTCTGGAGATAAAATAGATCTTTCACAATTCAATAAACCAAAGAAAAAGAAAGAAGAAAAGAAACCTGAAACTAAACCTGGGAATGACAATGCTAATAAAAAGAAGCGTCGTCGTATTAGTAAAGTGGGAGGACCACAAACTGGAGGAGACCAAAATAAACCAGGGGGACCACAATCTGGTGGCCAAAATAGACCTAGCGGACAAAACAAACCAGGAGGGAGTGATAGATTTAAAGGGAATAATAATCAAGGTCCAAGACGCCCAATTTTAAAAGAAGAACCAAGCGAGGAAGATGTTCAAAAACAAGTAAGAGAAACGCTTGAAAAGCTTCAGGGTAAATCTAATAAAGGGAAAGGTGCAAAATACCGTAGAGAAAAAAGAGAACATCATAGAGAGCAATCTGAAAAGAGTTTAGAGCAAGAAGCAGCAGAAAGTAAAATTCTTAAAGTTACTGAGTTTGTTACTGCGAGTGAAGTTGCAACCATGATGGATGTTCCTGTAACTCAAATTATTTCAGCATGTATGTCGCTTGGTATGATGGTAACCATGAACCAAAGATTGGATGCAGAAACACTTAGTATTGTTGCAGAAGAATTTGGTTATCAAGTAGAATTTGTTACAGCTGATATAGAGGAATCTATAGAAGAAGTTGAAGATACTGAAGACGATTTAAAACCACGTGCACCAATTGTAACTGTAATGGGTCACGTAGATCATGGTAAAACATCCCTTTTAGATTATATCCGTAAAGAAAATGTAATTGCTGGAGAATCTGGAGGAATCACTCAACATATTGGTGCTTATGGTGTAGAACTTGACAATGGACAAAAAATAGCATTTTTAGATACACCAGGTCACGAAGCGTTTACAGCAATGCGTGCTCGTGGTGCGCAAGTAACAGATTTAGCAATTATTGTTGTAGCTGCTGATGATGATATTATGCCACAAACTAAGGAAGCTATTTCTCACGCTCAAGCTGCAGGTGTTCCAATTATTTTTGCTATTAATAAAATAGACAAACCTGATGCAAATCCAGAAAAAATTAAAGAAGGACTTGCTCAAATGAACTTATTAGTTGAAGATTGGGGAGGAAAAATTCAATCTCATGATATTTCAGCCAAAAAGGGTACTGGAGTAAAAGAACTTTTAGAGAAAGTATTACTTGAAGCCGAATTACTTGAACTTAAGGCTAATCCAGATAAACAAGCTAATGGAACTGTTGTTGAAGCTTTCTTAGATAAAGGCCGTGGATATGTATCAACAATTTTGGTGCAGGCAGGAACTTTAAGAGTTGGTGATTATGTATTAGCAGGTAAAAATAGTGGGAAGGTAAAAGCTATGCAGGATGAGCGTGGTAACAATGTTGTTGAAGCAGGTCCATCAACTCCTGTTTCAATTTTAGGTTTAGACGGAGCGCCTCAGGCTGGAGATAAATTTAATGTTTTTCATGACGAGCGTGAAGCCAAGCAAATAGCTGCAAAAAGAGCTCAATTGCAACGTGAACAATCTGTAAGAACACAAAGACATATTACACTTGACGAAATTGGACGTCGTATAGCTCTTGGAGATTTCCAAGAATTAAACATTATTCTTAAAGGTGATGTGGATGGTTCTGTTGAAGCATTAACAGATTCATTCCAAAAATTATCAACAGAAGAAATTCAGGTTAATATTCTACATAAAGGTGTAGGTGCAATTACAGAAAGTGATGTGTTATTAGCTTCTGCTTCTGATGCTATTATAGTTGGATTTAATGTGCGCCCTGTTGGAAATGCAAGAATGATTGCTGATAGAGAGGAAATAGATATTAGAACTTACTCTATTATTTACGATGCTATTAATGACCTTAAAGACGCCATGGAAGGTATGTTATCTCCAGAGCTTAAGGAGGAAATTACTGGAACAGCTGAGATTAGAGAAATATTTAAAGTTACTAAAATTGGTAGTATTGCTGGTTGTATGGTAACAAATGGTAAAATATTTAGAAATTCTGGGGTACGTTTAATTAGAGATGGTGTTGTTGTATATACAGGTGAATTAGCTTCTTTAAAACGATTTAAAGATGATGTTAAAGAAGTAACTAAAGGATACGATTGCGGTATGCAGATTAAAAACTATAACGACATAAAAGAGGGTGATATTATTGAAGCCTTCCATGAAGTTGAGGTTAAGAAAAAACTTAAATAACAAGTATAAACTATAACCACAAAAAAAGCACTTTCAATTGAAAGTGCTTTTTTTGTTTAAACTTATCAAGAATTATTTTATTTCCTTTTTTGGTTTAAAAATGAAAGCACTTGAAAATTTTTGCTTCACTTCTTTCAAAGCTCTATCAGCTTCCAAGCGCGTTGTAAAACTTCCGACCCAAATTTTAAAGTTGGGGTATTCATATACTATGTTTGAATTCCATTTATCAAAAGTCGAGTTAAATTTACTTTGTGTGGCTTCTGCATCAGAGCGATTACCAGAATAAACTTGAATTTTATATCTGTCAGTTGAATTATCGGTTTTGTTCATTTCTTTTTTTAAATCCAACAAAACGTCAATATTTTTATCTTGATTTACGGTTACGGTTCCTTGTTGCGCAAACCCGTTGGTTGTTAAAATCAAATAGCAAATAAGCGCTAAAAGATTAATTTTCAAACTCAATGTTTTCATTTCTATCAATATTTATTACAAATGTATATGTTATTAACTTAATTAGCATATAATTTATTATTTAGAATCTCTCTAAATTATCAATTATCGACTCACTACGTTTCTAAAATCGAGTTTAAATATTACTTTTGCCTACGTTTTAAACTATGGTTTTCTCTATTTTATATATAGAAAAAACCATACCAAAGATTAGAAGTTAATTCAACCAATAATATGAGACAGGTTATTCACTGTAAATTAAGTACAGACTTATTATGTTTAGGCTTAATTATTCTATTAGCGTTTTCAACCTCACTTTCAGCTCAGGAAGGTGATCCAGCAACAGGAAAAACATTATTCAATGCAAATTGTGCGGCTTGCCATCAATTAGACAAAAAAATGACTGGTCCAGCATTACGTGATGTTGAAGCTCGTTTGGCAAATGATCAGGGTTTAGATAAAGCATGGATTTATGCTTGGATACGAAACAGTGCTGGTGTTATAAAATCTGGAGACGCTTACGGAAATAAGATTTTTAATGAGTATGGAGGTACTGCAATGACTGCTTTCCCTCAATTGTCAGATCAAGATATTAATAATATTTTAGCATATACAGCTGAAGTTAAAGCAGAACCTGTTGCTCAGGCTGTAGAATCTGCGACTAATACAGCAGAAACTTCAGGTATTTCGAATGAACTTATCCTTGGTGCTTTAGCAATTTTATTTGTTTTGTTGGCTGCTGGTTTGTATTTGGTTAACAAAACCTTACGTAGGTTTGCAGCTGCTAAGGATATTGATTTGCCAGAAACAAAAAGAATATCAATATGGAAAGCTTTTGTTCAAAATCAATTTTTAGTTTTGGTTACAGCCATATTTTTGTTGTTAGCAAGTGCTTATTTTGTTTATGGGTATTTAATGCAAATTGGGGTTGATCAAGGATATCAACCAATACAACCAATTCATTTCTCACACAAAATACATACAGGCGATAATGCTATAGATTGTAAATATTGCCATTCTTCTGCTAGAGTAAGTAAAACTTCTGGTATTCCGTCATTAAATGTTTGTATGAACTGTCATAAATCAATTTATGAATACAAAGGGGAAACATCTGTAGAATTCACTAAAGAATTTTATGATGGAGAGATTAAAAAACTATATGCTGCTGCAGGATGGGATGATACGGCGCAACAATATACTGGTGATTCTCAACCTGTAAAGTGGGTTAGAATACATAATTTACCTGATTTTGTTTACTTTAACCATTCTCAACATGTTAGTGTTGCGGGAGTTGAGTGTCAAACTTGTCATGGTCCAGTAGAAACGATGGAAGTTGTTTCTCAGTTTGCACCTTTAACAATGGGATGGTGTATTGATTGCCATAGAACAACTAATGTAAAAGTAGAAGGCAACGCCTATTATACTAAAATTCATGAAGAATTATCTAAAAAGTATGGTGTTGATAAGTTGACTGCTGCTCAAATGGGTGGTTTAGAATGTGGTAAGTGTCATTATTAATTTATTAAGAAGTAATTCAATTATATAATATGTCATCAAACAAGAAATACTGGAAAAGTGTTGAGGAGCTAAACGAAAATAGTTCTATTGTTGAGACGCTAAAACATAACGAATTTGTAGAAGAAATTCCTACTGACGAATTTTTAGGCAATAAAGATTCTTTAGAAGCTTCATCAACAACTCGTCGCGATTTCTTAAAATATGTTGGTTTTAGTACAGCTGCTGCAACATTGGCTGCTTGTGAAGGACCAGTTATTAAATCAATACCATACGTTGTGCAACCAGAGCAAATTATTCCTGGTGTTGCCAATTATTACGCTACTACAATAGCAGATGGGTATGATTTTGCAAGTGTTTTAGTTAAAACTCGCGAAGGGCGTCCAATTAAAATAGAGAATAACACTTTGGCTGCTACCAATGGAAATTCTAACGCTAGAGTGAATGCTTCCGTTTTAGGATTGTATGACAGTTTAAGAGTTCAAAGCCCTAGAAAAGAAGGAAGTTCAATTTCTTGGGATGAATTAGATGCTGAAGTTATTCAAAAATTAACAGCATTAAAGGATTCTGGTAAAGACATTGTTTTATTTACTCAAACTTTTGCCAGCCCTTCAACAAGCAAATTAATTACTGAATTTAAAGAAAAATATGGTAATGTTCGTCATGTAGTTTACGATTCTATATCAGAATCTGCTGCGTTAGATGCATACCAAACCAAATATGGGGAACGTAGTTTAGCTAATTACGATTTTTCAAAAGCTATGACAATTGTATCTGTTGGTGCAGATTTCTTAGGAGATTGGCAAGGTGGTGGATTTGATTCTGGATATTCAAAAAACAGAATTCCGCAACATGGTAAAATGTCTAGACATATTCAGTTCGAATCAAATATGTCATTAACAGGTGCTAACGCAGATAAAAGAGTTCCATTAACACCAAGCCAACAAAAACTAGCTTTAGCGAAGTTATATAGTTATGTAGTTGGTGGTTCTGTATCTGGATCTCTGCCTGGAAATATTGAAGAGGCTGTTAAAAAGGCTGCTTCTCAATTAAAGAAGGCGGGAAGTACTGGTTTAGTAGTAACAGGAATTCAAGATGTAAATGCACAAACAGTAGCTCTTGAAATCAATGAGTACTTAAATAGCAAAGCTTTTGATAAAGCGACTCCTATAAAAACAAGGCAAGGTAGTGATAAAGAAGTGATGACTTTGGTTGCCGATATGAAAGCAGGGAAAGTTGGTGCCATCATTATGAGTGGTGTAAACCCATTATATACACTACCAAATGCAAGCGATTTTGAAGAAGGATTAAAAAGTACTGAATTATCAGTTGCTTTTTCAATGAAAGAAGATGAAACATCTTCTAAAACACAATTTATTGCAGCATTACCACACTATTTGGAATCTTGGGGTGATGTTGAAATTAAGAAAGGGCATTACGCTTTAATGCAACCAGCTATACGCCCATTATTTAACACAAGACAATTTCAAGAAGCTTTGTTAAAATGGACAGGTAATGATGTCTCTTACCATAGTTACATTAAAGATGCTTGGGGTTCAAGTATTCTAGGTGGAAGCTCATTTAATCAAGCATTGCACGATGGTATTTTTATTGGAGAGATTGCAACAGAAGTTGAAGATACAACAGATGCTTCTGAAAGCATAGAAACACCATCTGGAGATGCAGCTAGAACTTTAGCAGGATCAGTAAAACCAAGCAATTTAGAGTTAGTATTATATACAAAAACTGGTATGGGTGATGGCCAACAAGCTAACAACCCATGGTTACAAGAGTTTCCAGATCCAATTACCAGAGTATCTTGGGATAATTATTTAACTGTTTCTAAATCTGATGCCGCCGCTTTAGGTTTAGTAAATGTTCATGTAGCTAACGGAGCATTAAACGGAAGTTATGCTAAAGTAACTGTTAATGGCACATCACTTACTGTTCCTGTAATTATTCAACCAGGTCAAGCAAAAGGTTCTGTTGGATTATCATTTGGTTATGGTAAGACACTTGGTTTAAAACAAGAAATGCAAACAGGTGTTAACGCCTATACTTTATATAAAGATTTTAATAACGTTCAAGATGTAACTGTTGAGGTAGCTACTGGAGAGCATGAATTTGCATGTGTTCAGTTGCATAATACGTTAATGGGTCGTGGTAGCATTATTAAAGAAACTACTTTAGAAATCTTCAATACAAAAGATAAAGAACATTGGAATGCCATTCCTATGGTTTCTTTAAATCATGTAGAAACACCAGTTACTTCACCAGAAGTTGATTTATGGGATGAATTTGATCGTTCCATTGGACATCATTTCAACTTATCAATTGATTTAAATGCTTGTACAGGTTGTGGTGCTTGTGTTATTGCATGCCATGCAGAAAATAATGTTCCTGTAGTTGGTAAAACAGAGGTAAGGCGTAGTAGAGATATGCACTGGTTGCGTATTGATAGATATTATTCTTCTGAAGAAACCTTTGAAGGAGATAATGAAAAGAAAGATAATATTTCAGGATTATCAAGTTCGTTAAGCGAGTTTGGAGAAATGGAACATGCTTCTGAAAATCCACAAGTATCTTTCCAGCCTGTTATGTGTCAACATTGTAATCATGCACCTTGTGAAACTGTTTGCCCTGTGGCAGCAACATCACATGGTCGTCAAGGTCAAAACCATATGGCATACAACCGTTGCGTAGGTACACGTTACTGTGCGAATAACTGTCCGTATAAAGTACGTCGTTTTAACTGGTTCTTATATAATGAAAATGATGAGTTTGATTATCATATGAATGATGATTTAGGGCGTATGGTATTAAATCCAGATGTTGTAGTACGTTCTCGTGGTGTTATGGAAAAATGTTCAATGTGTATTCAAAAAACACAAAAAACAATTCTTGATGCTAAACGTGATGGACGTATGATTAAAGATGGTGAATTCCAAACAGCTTGTTCTGCAGCTTGTAGTAATGGAGCGATGGTATTTGGAGACATCAATGATAAAGAAAGTCAAGTTGCAAAACTTAAAGAAGATAACCGTATGTATCACTTGTTAGAAAGCGTTGGAACAAAACCAAACGTGATGTATC
>DJWL01000018.1:22419-37775 GCA_002441545.1 Flavobacteriaceae bacterium UBA6231
CGAAGCACCTATTAGAAGACCTTTAGTTACAGGAGAAAAATCATATCACGATGTATCGGTTGATGTGGCTAGACCTGTTGAAGGAAAAGCCAATAAATCTTGGTGGATAGTTTTTTCTATTTCACTTGCAGCTTTTCTTTGGGGAATTGGATGTATTATTTATACAATATCTACAGGTATTGGAACTTGGGGTTTAAATAAAACCGTTGGTTGGGCTTGGGATATTACAAACTTTGTTTGGTGGGTAGGAATTGGTCATGCGGGAACACTTATTTCAGCAGTACTTTTATTATTCCGTCAAAAATGGAGAATGGCTATTAACCGCTCAGCGGAAGCTATGACTATTTTCTCTGTTGTCCAAGCCGGTTTATTTCCAATCATCCACATGGGTCGTCCATGGTTAGGATATTGGGTATTACCAATTCCAAACCAATTTGGTTCGTTATGGGTAAACTTTAACTCACCATTACTTTGGGACGTTTTTGCAATTTCTACGTATTTATCTGTTTCATTAGTGTTCTGGTGGACAGGTTTATTACCAGATTTCGCTATGATACGCGATAGAGCGGTGAAACCTTTCCAAAAGAAAATATATTCTTTATTGAGCTTTGGTTGGTCTGGTAGAGCTAAAGATTGGCAACGTTTTGAAGAAGTATCTTTGGTTCTTGCTGGTTTAGCAACTCCACTTGTACTTTCTGTACATACTATTGTATCTTTTGACTTCGCAACATCAGTAATTCCAGGTTGGCATACTACTATTTTCCCTCCTTACTTTGTTGCCGGTGCAGTATTCTCAGGATTTGCTATGGTAAATACTCTTCTTATTATTATGAGAAAAGTGTGTAATCTTGAAGACTATATAACAGTACAACATATTGAATTAATGAACATAGTAATCATGATTACTGGTTCTATTGTGGGGGTCGCTTATATTACCGAGTTGTTTATTGCATGGTATTCTGGAGTAGAATATGAACAATATGCATTCTTAAACAGAGCTACAGGACCTTACTGGTGGGCTTACTGGTCTATGATGACTTGTAACGTGTTTTCACCGCAATTTATGTGGTTTAAAAAGCTTAGAACAAGTATTATGTTTTCATTCTTCATTAGTATTGTAGTAAATATAGGTATGTGGTTTGAGCGTTTTGTAATTATTGTAACATCATTACACAGGGATTATTTACCATCATCTTGGACCATGTTCTCTCCTACATTTGTTGATATAGGAATTTTCATTGGAACAATTGGGTTCTTCTTTGTGTTATTTTTATTGTACTCAAGAACATTCCCAGTAATTGCTCAAGCTGAAGTAAAAACAATATTGAAATCTTCTGGAGAAAAATATAAGAGATTAAGAGAAGCTGGCCAAAGTTTAGTAGGAACTGGTGTTGATGCCAGAACTTCTGGAAAACATGCTTCAGGAGAAGATGAAAACCAAACAAAAAATAACGGGTAGCATATGGAAACTTCAAAAGTAATTCACGCTATTTATAATGACGATGATGTCTTAATGGATGCTGTTAAGAAAGTTAAGGCAGAGAGATATCATATAGAAGAAATATATACACCTTTTCCGGTACACGGATTAGATAAAGCTATGGGATTAGCACCAACACGTATTGCTATTGCATCTTTTATTTATGGTTTAGTTGGTCTTTCTGTAGCAATTATAATGATGAATTTTATAATGATTAAAGATTGGCCACAAAACATAGGTGGAAAACCAAGCTTTAGTTATATAGAAAATATGCCAGCATTTGTACCAATTATGTTTGAATTAACAGTGTTTTTTGCTGCGCATTTAATGGTTATCACATTTTATTTAAGAAGTAGAATGTGGCCATTTAAAAAATCAGAAAACCCTGATCCAAGAACAACAGACGATCATTTTTTAATGGAAATTGCTGTTGATGGTAATGAAGATGAGTTAACTAATTTGCTAAAAGAATCAGGTGCAGTTGAGATTAATTTAGTTGATAAAGCCCATTAATGAATCATATGAAAAGCTTAATTAAAATATCAGTAATTTTTGTCGTTTTAATAACCATGACATCATGTAGAAAGGACACAGCTCCTAACTACCAATTTATGCCAAACATGTATGCACCAATAAGTTATGAAACTTATGGTGAATCAACGGCATTTGCCAATGGGGTTGAAGCTCAATTATCAGCTGAAGGAACAATTTCTAGAGGACACAGTCTTTTTGAATATGAAAATTCAATAGAAGGGTATGCATTGGCAAAGGAAAACCTTAAAAGCTCTTTGGATTCTACTCAGGTAAATTTAGATAATGCAAAAATATTATATGATATTTATTGTGGTATTTGCCATGGAGTTAAAGGCGACGGGCAAGGAAACCTTGTAAAAAGAGAAAAAATTCTTGGTATTCCAAGATATGATGACCCTGCAAGAGCTATTAATGAAGGCAGTATTTACCATACAATTTATTATGGAAAAAATGCTATGGGTTCATATGCAAACCTATTAAATGAAAAAGAACGATGGGAAGTTGTTTCCTATGTGCTTAAATTAAAAGCAGATTTAGAAAAGTAAGATTATATAGATATGTATACATTTTCAAATAAATTAAGAACATTTTCTTTCGCTCTAATAATTCTAGGGTTGTTAGGTGTTGGATATGGTTTTATGACATCTCATAAATCTTTAGAAGAAGTAAAAATGATGCTGGCTGAAGAAGCATCAGAACACGGTGGTGGTCATGCTGAAGCTACAACACATACTGTTGTTGAAGGTACTCATGGCACAACTTCTCATGAAGCTAATGTTGAAGAAGCACATCATGGTGATGAGCATGCAGAACATGTTCAGCATCAATTGGCAAACAGACCTTGGTCTGCGCTTTATGTAGCCGCTTTTTTCTTCATGATGATTTCTTTAGGAATTTTAGCGTTCTATGCTATTCAAATAGCAGCACAAGCTGGATGGTCACCTGTATTATTTAGAGTCATGGAAGGCATGACAGCTTATTTATTGCCAGGAGCTTTAATAGTTATTGCTATTGCAGTGGCTTCGGGAACGATAGGACATTACAATTTATTTGTTTGGATGGATCCTGAGGTTGTTGCCGATGATAAATTGATTCAGGGCAAATCTGGGTGGTTAAATTTACCATGGTTTACTATTAGAGGATTAATTTTTGTTGCTGGTTGGAGTTTATATCGTCATTTTTCACGTAAATTTTCAATAGCTCAAGATACTGCTGAAGATAAAAGCAATTTCAAAAAAGCGTTTCGTATTTCTGCAGCCTTCTTAGTATTCTTTATTTATACAGAATCTATGATGTCTTGGGATTGGATTATGAGTGTAGACCCTCATTGGTTTAGTACTTTGTTTGGATGGTATGTTTTTGCGAGTATGTTTGTAAGTGGTATTACGGTTTTGGCTTTAATTACTATCTACTTAAAATCTAGAAATTATTTAGAATTTGTAAATGAGAACCATTTACATGATGTTGCTAAATTTATGTTTGCATTCAGTATTTTCTGGACATACTTATGGTTTTCACAATTTATGCTTATTTGGTATTCAAATATACCAGAAGAAGTAACATATTTTGTAACTCGTTTTGGAGATTACAAATTACCATTCTTAGGGATGGTTGTAATGAACTTTGTTTTCCCAATCCTAATGTTAATGAACGCAGATTTCAAGAGAGTACCTTGGTTTGTAGTTATGACTGGTTTAGTAATTTTAGCAGGACACTATATAGACATTTTCAACATGATAATGCCTGCAACTGTTGGAGACAGATGGTTTATTGGAATTCCTGAAATTAGTTCAGTATTACTTTTCGCGGGATTATTTATATTAGTAGTATTTACTGCTTTAACAAAAGCGCCATTACTAGTGAAAGGATATCCTTTTAGAAAAGAAAGCGAACATTTCCATTATTAATTAAGAAATAAATAAAGACGAACGACAACAATGACTGCTTTATTAACAATTATAGTTTTAGTATTTATTTTAGTTGCCATCTGGCAAATGGTGAAGATTTTTGATTTAGCTCAAGCTAAAGTTGAAAACTCTCAAGTAGCCAATGATAGTGACAACAAAATGAATGGATATTTAATGATGGGCTTTTTAGCTTTCATTTATATTATCACAATCGTGTGTTTTGTAAAATGGGGGAGTTTACCTCTATTATCAAATTCAGCATCAGAACATGGACCTCAAATTGATAACTTAATGATTATTTCATTAACCTTAATTTTCATTGTTCAAACCATCACACAATTTTTATTGCACTATTTTGCTTTTAAATATAAAGGAGAGAAAGGTAAAAAAGCATTATTCTTTGCTGATAATAATAAATTAGAGGCTATCTGGACAATTATACCAGTTATTGTTTTAGCCGGATTAATTATTTATGGGTTAAATACATGGATTAATATCATGGGCGTTAGCGAAGATGAAGATCCGTTAGTAGTTGAATTATATGCTCAACAGTTTAACTGGAAAGCAAGATATGCTGGTGAAGATAATACTTTAGGAAAAGCCAATGTGCGTTTAATTGATATTGACAGAGCTAATATTTTAGGTCTAGATGAATCCGATCCAAACGCTGAAGATGATGTTATTACAACAGAATTGCATTTGCCAGTTGGAAGACCTGTATTGTTTAAGATGCGTTCACAGGATGTATTACATTCTGCATACATGCCTCATTTTAGAGCTCAAATGAACTGTGTTCCAGGTATGATAACTCAATTTGGGTTTACTCCATCTGTAACTACTGCCGAAATGCGTGAAAGAACTGAAATAACTGAAAAGGTTGCAAATATTAACAGAATTAGAGTAGAAGAGAGTAAAAAATTAATAGACAAAGGAGGCGAAGCTCTTGACCCTTATGAGTTTGACTACTTATTATTATGTAATAAAATTTGCGGTAAGTCACATTACAACATGCAAATGAAGATTATTGTTGAAACTCAGGAAGAGTATAATGCTTGGATTAAAGAGCAAAAAGTATTCAAAAATTCTCTAATTAATTAATTTTAAAAAGATAAACAAGATATAGATTATGTCAGCACACGAAGATACTCACGCTCACGACGACCACGGACATCATCACAAAGAAACCTTTGTTACTAAATATATATTTAGTCAAGATCATAAAATGATTGCCAAACAGTACTTAATTACTGGTACTATTATGGGAGTTATTGGTGTAATTATGTCTATGATGTTCCGTATGCAATTGGCATGGCCAGAAGAACCAAATGTTTTATTTGAAGCATTATTAGGTAAATGGGCTCCAAATGGTGTTATGGATGCAGATATTTATTTAGCATTGGTTACTATTCATGGTACTATCATGGTGTTTTTTGTATTAACCGCTGGATTAAGTGGTACATTTAGTAACTTATTAATACCATTACAAATTGGTGCTCGCGATATGGCATCTGGATTTTTAAATATGATTTCATATTGGTTATTTTTCTTATCAAGTGTTATCATGGTTCTTTCATTATTTGTTGAAGCTGGACCGGCTGCAGCAGGTTGGACTATCTATCCACCATTAAGTGCTTTACCAATGGCTCAAGGTGGTTCTGGTTTAGGGATGACTTTATGGTTAGTCTCTATGGCAATTTTTATTGCATCATCATTAATGGGTTCATTAAACTATATCGTTACTGTAATTAATTTACGTACTAAAGGAATGTCCATGACTAGACTTCCATTAACAATATGGACATTTTTTATCACTGCTGTAATTGGAGTTATTTCTTTCCCTGTGTTATTATCTGCAGCCCTATTGTTAATTATGGATAGAAGTTTTGGAACGTCATTCTTCTTATCAGATATTTTCATTCAAGGTGAAGTGTTGCATTATCAAGGAGGATCTCCAGTATTATTTGAACATTTATTCTGGTTTTTAGGACACCCTGAAGTTTACATTGTAATATTACCTGCAATGGGACTTGTATCTGAGATTATGGCATCAAACTCTCGAAAACCAATTTTTGGTTACCGTGCCATGATTGCATCTGTATTAGCTATTGCATTTTTATCAACCATTGTTTGGGGTCACCATATGTTTGTTTCTGGAATGAATCCATTCTTAGGGTCTGTATTTACATTTACAACGTTGTTAATTGCAATACCTTCTGCAGTTAAAGCATTTAACTGGATTACAACATTATGGAAAGGTAATTTGCAAATGAATCCAGCCATGCTATTTTCAATCGGATTTGTTTCAACTTTCATCACCGGTGGTCTAACCGGAATTATTCTTGGAGACAGTGCCTTAGACATCAATGTACATGATACTTACTTTGTAGTGGCTCACTTCCATTTAGTAATGGGTATATCTGCATTGTATGGTATGTTTGCTGGCATTTATCATTGGTATCCAAAAATGTTTGGTAGAATGTTAAATAAAAATTTAGGATACATTCATTTCTGGGTGACTGCAGTTTGTGCTTATGGGGTATTTTTCCCAATGCATTTTATAGGAATGGCAGGATTACCAAGACGTTATTACACAAATACAAATTTCCCATTATTTGATGATTTAGCTAATGTGAATGTTATTATAACCATATTCGCTTTAATAGGTGGAATTGTTCAAATTGTGTATTTATACAATTTCTTCAGTAGTATTTTTTACGGTAAAAAAGCTGTTCAAAATCCATGGAGATCTAACACATTAGAATGGACAACTCCTGTTGAGCATCTTCATGGTAACTGGCCAGGAGAGATTCCTCATGTTTACCGTTGGTCTTATGATTATAGTAAACCTGGACATGAACAAGATTTTGTGCCTCAAAATGTTCCTTTAATGGAAGGCGAAGAAGAGCTTCAACATTAAACCTAAATAAAAAATAATATTGAAAAGCCTTTCTATTTTTAGAAAGGCTTTTTCTTTATATTTGTTTGTTATGAATGAAAACCTAGATCCAACAAGCGAACATTTTTCTCCAGAAGAAATTGACGTAGAAAGAAAATTAAGACCATTATCTTTTAATGATTTTACGGGCCAGGATCAGGTTTTAGAAAATCTTCAAATATTTGTTCAGGCAGCTAATTTACGTAGTGAAGCGTTAGATCATACGTTGTTTCATGGCCCTCCAGGATTAGGAAAAACAACATTAGCACACATTTTAGCTAATGAATTAAGGGTAGGAATAAAAGTAACTTCTGGACCTGTATTAGACAAGCCAGGTGATTTGGCTGGTTTACTAACAAATTTAGAAGAACGTGATGTTTTATTTATTGATGAAATTCATAGATTAAGCCCTATAGTTGAAGAATACTTGTATTCTGCTATGGAAGACTATAAGATTGATATTATGATTGAATCTGGTCCAAATGCACGTACAGTTCAAATCAATTTAAATCCGTTTACACTTATTGGCGCTACCACACGCTCTGGATTGTTAACATCTCCTATGCGTGCACGTTTTGGTATTCAAAGTAGGTTACAATATTATAATACTGAATTATTAACTACTATTTTACAACGCAGTGCTTCTATTTTAGAGGTTCCTATTTCTATGGAAGCTGCCATTGAAATTGCAGGAAGAAGTAGAGGAACACCAAGAATTGCCAATGCTTTGTTGCGTCGTGTTAGAGATTTTGCTCAAATAAAAGGTAATGGAAGTATTGATATTAAAATTGCCAAATTTGCTTTAGAAGCTTTGAATGTTGATGCTCACGGATTGGATGAAATGGACAATAAAATTTTAGCTACTATTATTGATAAATTTAAAGGAGGACCAGTTGGCATTACAACTATTGCGACTGCAGTCAGTGAAAGTGCTGAAACCATAGAAGAAGTGTATGAACCATTCTTGATACAGCAAGGGTTCATCATGCGTACACCTCGCGGACGAGAAGTGACAGAGTTGGCCTATAAACATTTAGGAAAAATAAAGGGTAATATTCAAGGAGGTTTATTTTAACGCTTGACGTCATTCTGAATTTATTTCAGAATCACATAAAATGAATAATAAACAATTACATACAAATTTCATTAAAACCGAAGCCAAACGCCTCGGTTTTTTGTCTTGTGGCATTAGTAAAGCTAGTTTTTTAGAAGAAGAAGCTCCAAGACTCGAAAAATGGTTGAAGAAAAATATGCAAGGGGACATGCACTATATGGAAAATCATTTTGATAAACGTTTAGACCCAACAAAATTGGTTGAAGATTCTAAAAGTGTTATTTCATTATTGTTGAATTATTATCCGAAAGAAACACAAGTCGAAAACACTTTTAAACTCTCAAAATATGCTTACGGAACCGATTATCATTTCGTAATTAAAGACAAACTCAAAACACTCTTAAATTTTATTCAAGAAGAAATTGGCGAAGTTCATGGTCGTGCATTTGTAGATTCTGCACCTGTTTTAGATAAAGCTTGGGCTGCCAAATCGGGTTTAGGTTGGATAGGTAAAAACAGTAATTTGTTGACACAACAAGTAGGTTCTTTCTATTTTATTGCAGAACTTATAGTGGATTTAGAGCTAGATTACGATTTACCTACAACAGATCATTGTGGAACATGTACTTCTTGTATTGATGCTTGCCCAACACAGGCAATCGTGGAACCATATGTTGTGGATGGAAGTAAGTGTATTTCGTATTTTACTATTGAATTAAAAGAAAACATTCCGACAGAATTTAAAGGAAAGTTTGACGATTGGATGTTTGGTTGCGATGTGTGTCAAGATGTATGTCCATGGAATAGATTTTCAAAATCACACAATGAACCTTTATTCAATCCACATTCAGAATTATTGACAATGAATAAAAAAAGTTGGGAAGAAATTACCGAGGATGTTTTTAATAAAGTATTTAAAAATTCTGCTGTTAATCGCACTAAATTTTCAGGCTTAAAAAGAAACATCAATTTTCTAAAAGAATGGTGTATTCCGTAGTGAGATTCTTATCTTTGTTATTCCGATTTTTTAAATAAAAATAAAATGAGTAAGCAAAGCAAAAGGAGAGAAGCACTTGTATATCATGCAAAGCCAACTCCAGGGAAGATTAAAGTTGTTCCAACCAAAAAATATGCAACACAAAGAGATTTATCACTAGCCTATTCGCCGGGTGTTGCAGAACCTTGCTTAGAAATAGAGAAAGACATAAATAATGTTTATAAATATACAGCTAAGGGAAACTTAGTTGCAGTGATTTCAAATGGTACTGCTGTTTTAGGTTTAGGAAATATAGGCCCTGAAGCCTCAAAACCTGTTATGGAAGGGAAAGGGTTGTTGTTCAAGATTTTTGCCGATATAGATGTTTTTGATATAGAAGTTGGTACTGAGGATGTAGAACAATTTATTCAAACAGTAAAAAATATTGCTCCTACTTTTGGTGGTATTAACTTAGAAGATATTAAGGCACCAGAAGCTTTTGAAATAGAAAGACGTTTAAAGGAAGAATTAGATATACCATTAATGCATGATGACCAACATGGAACAGCCATCATATCTGCAGCTGCCTTGTTAAATGCATTAGAGCTTTCAAAAAAGAAAATTGAAAAGGTTAAAATAGTTATTAATGGAGCAGGAGCTGCAGCAATATCATGTACACGTTTATATCAAGCTTTTGGAGCAAAACGTGAAAATATTGTAATGCTAGATAGTAAAGGCGTTATTAGAAATGACCGTGACAATTTAACTTCAGAAAAAGCTGAATTTTCTACAGGAAGAAATATTCATACATTAGAAGAAGCCATGAAAGGGGCCGATGTATTTATTGGTTTATCAAAAGCAGATACTGTGTTGCCAGAAATGTTAGTATCAATGGCAAAAAATCCAATTGTGTTTGCAATGGCAAATCCAGATCCAGAAATTGCTTATGATGTTGCTATAGCAACCCGTAAGGATATAATTATGGCAACGGGTAGAAGTGATCATCCTAACCAGGTAAATAATGTTCTTGGATTTCCTTATATTTTTAGAGGAGCACTAGATGTTAGAGCAACAAAAATAAATGAGGCTATGAAAATGGCTGCTGTAAAAGCCTTAGCCAAATTAGCAAAAGAACATGTACCAGAACAGGTTAATATAGCCTACGGAGAAACAAAACTAACGTTTGGGAAAGAATATATCATTCCAAAACCTTTTGACCCACGTTTAATAGCTGAAGTGCCTCCTGCTGTTGCCAAAGCTGCTATGGAAAGTGGCGTTGCTAAAGAACCTATTACAGATTGGGATAAATACAGAGAATCTCTTCTTGAGCGTATGGGTTCTGATAATAAAATTGTTAGATTATTATTTAACAGAGCCAAATTGGATCCTAAACGGGTTGTTTTTGCAGAAGGAGATCAATTATCTGTCCTTAAAGCGGCGCAAATTGTTTATGATGAAGGTATAGCTAAACCAATTCTATTAGGAAGAAGAGAGACTATAAAACGTTTGATGACTGAAATAGAATTTGATGCTGCAGATGTTATTATTATAGATCCAAAATCTGAAAAAGAAGATGCCCGGAAGAACAAGTACGCTAAAGTGTATTGGCAACAACGAAAACGTAGAGGCGTTACTTATTATGCAGCTCAAAGGCTAATGAGAGAGCGTAACTATTTTGCTGCTATGATGGTTAATGAAGGTGATGCAGATGCTTTAATATCTGGATATTCTAGAAATTATCCTTCAGTTGTAAAACCTATGTTAGAACTTATAGGTTTGGCGCCAGGTGCCACTAGAGTTGCTACAACAAATATAATGATGACCAAACGCGGTCCAATGTTTTTAAGTGATACATCAATAAATATTAATCCTTCAGCAAAAGACTTAGCAAAAATTGCACAAATGACTTCCAGAGTAATTAAAATGTTTGGAATGGAAGCAGTTATGGCTATGATTTCATTTTCAAACTTTGGGTCTTCTAATCATGAAAATGCCTCAAAGGTAAGAGAAGCTGTTTCGTTTTTACATCGTCATTATCCAGATATGATTGTTGATGGTGAATTACAAACAGATTTTGCTTTGAATGATGAAATGCTTAGAGAACGTTTTCCGTTTTCAAAACTTGTTGGCAAAAAGGTTAATGCTTTAATTTTTCCTAATCTTGATTCAGCAAATATTACATATAAACTTTTAAAAGAATTAAATGAAGCTGAATCCATTGGACCTATCATGATGGGAATGCGTAAACCTGTTCATATTCTTCAATTAGGAGCTAGTGTTGATGAAATTGTAAATATGACTGCTGTTGCAGTTGTTGATGCTCAGAATAAAGAAAAATGGGAACAAGAAAAGGCTAAGGCTAAGTAATTCAAATTGCCAATTATTTTATTACATTTGAAAGGCAAACTAACTTTTTTAAATGATAACACATATTCAAGGGAAACTTATTGAAAAAAATCCAACAGATGTAGTTATTGATTGTAATGGTGTTGGCTATTTTATCAGTATTTCGCTTTATACGTTTTCTCAGATACCAGATAAAGAGCATTTAAAATTATATACGCATTTACAGGTTAAAGAAGATTCACACTCACTTTATGGGTTTTCTTCATTAGCTGAGCGCGAAATATTTAGACTCTTAATTTCTGTAAGTGGTATAGGAGCCAATATTGCTCGTACTATGTTGTCATCATTAACACCTAAACAAGTAAGAGAAGGAATTGCAACTGGCGACGTCGCTTTAATACAGTCTATCAAAGGAATTGGAACAAAAACAGCACAACGTGTAATTATAGATTTAAAAGATAAAATTTTAAAAATCTATGATATAGATGAAGTTTCTGTTTCAAAAGGCAATACCAATAAAGAAGAGGCGTTATCTGCTTTAGAAGTTCTTGGGTTTGTAAAAAAACAAGCAGAACGCGTTGTTGATAAAATTGTAATGTCACAACCTGAAGCCAGTGTTGAAACTATTATTAAGCAAGCTTTAAAAAATTTATAATTGATTTTGAATACTACCAAACCAGCATCCTATAAATTAATTAATAAATACTTATTATTAACTCTTTCATTCCTTTTTTCATTTGCAGTTTGGTCACAGGAACCAGCACAAGATTCTACGGCTACTGGATTTCAATTAGGAAAACTTAATATTCCCAACCCTAATAGTATTGTGTCTAAATATACATACGACCCCATTACAGATAGATATATTTATACTGAAAAAGTTGGAAGTTTTAATATCAATTATCCAATAATTTTAACACCAAAAGAATTTCAAGCGTTAGTTGATAAAGAGAATTTAAGATCGTATTACAAACAAAAAATTGATGCTTTTGATGGAAAAAAAGATGGAGCTAAAGATGAACAAAAAAATTTACTACCTGGGTTTTATGTAAAATCAGATCTTTTTGAAACTATTTTTGGAGGTAATAATATTGATGTTATTCCTCAAGGATCTGTTGAAATGGATTTGGGAGTGCTTTTTTCTAAACAAGATAATCCATCGTTTTCACCAAGAAATAGAAGTAATTTCACTTTTGATTTTGATCAGCGTATTAGCTTAAGTTTATTAGGAAAAGTTGGAACACGTCTTCAAGTAACGGCAAATTACGATACGCAATCTACCTTTGATTTTCAAAATTTAATAAAATTAGAATACACACCAACTGAAGATGATATTATTCAAAAAATAGAAGTTGGAAATGTAAGTATGCCTTTAAACAGTTCTTTAATTACAGGAGCACAAAGTTTATTTGGTGTGAAAGCACAATTGCAATTTGGAAAGACAACGGTAACTGGGGTTTTTTCTGAACAAAAATCTCAAGCTAGTACTGTAGTTGCTCAAGGAGGAGGCACTTTACAAGAGTTTGAATTGTTTATAAGGGATTATGATGAAAACAGGCATTTCTTTTTGGCACAATACTTTAGAGATACTTATGATAAGGCATTAGCTACTTATCCGTATTTCAACAATGGAGGTTTGCAAATAACTAGAATAGAAGTTTGGGTAACTAACAGAAGCAACAGGACAGATAATATTAGAAACATTGTAGCTTTTCAAGACTTAGGAGAATCAGACGTTATAGGTTTACAAACACCTCCGGCAGGATTTGTTAATGCCGGTTTTGGAACCTATCCAAATAATGGAAATAACGATTTTGACCCTACAAATATTGGTGGTGGAGGTTCTCAACTTACAAACGCCATTCGTGATGTAGCAACCGTGCAATCAGGTATTTTAGTTCCAAACGTAAAGGAAGGGTTTGATTATGCTAAATTAGAGAATGCAAGAAAATTAATAGAAGGCCAGGAATTTATACTCAATAAAGATTTAGGTTATATCTCGTTAAACCAGCGTTTAAATAATGACGAAGTACTGGCAGTATCATTTCAATTTACAGTTGGCGGACAAGTATATCAAGTTGGTGAATTTGCAAATGATGGTGTTGATGCCACTAATGTTACTACAAACACTTCTGGTCAGGTAACATCTGTAGTAAATAGTAATTTAGTGTTAAAACTTTTAAAAAGCAGTATCACCAATGTAAATCAGCCAGTTTGGAATTTGATGATGAAAAACATTTATGATACAGGTGCATATCAATTAAGTCAAGATGATTTCAAATTAAACATTTTTTATAATGAAGCATCACCTTTAAATTATATTACTCCAGTTAGCGGGACTCCTTTTCCAACACCAGGGTCCAATGAAAAAGATTTACAGGAAACACCATTGTTACGGGTATTTAATTTAGATAAATTAAATTTCAATAATGACCCGCAAACCAATGGAGATGGATTTTTTGATTTTGTACCAGGAATTACAGTAATTCCACAAAACGGAAAAATAATCTTTACAAGTGCAGAACCTTTTGGTAAATATCTATTTAATAAATTATCGCTTAACAGTGGTGAAGATTATAATAATGATGCTACCTATAACGCAAATCAGAAAAAATACGTTTATGATGTGCTTTATAAAAGCACAAAAACAGCAGCTTTAGAAGCAGTTGAAAAAAATAAATTCAAATTAAAAGGGCGATATAAATCAGCAAGTGGGGATGGTATTCCAATAGGTGCTTATAATGTTCCAAGAGGTTCTGTAAAAGTAACCGCTGGCGGAAGAGTTTTGGTAGAAGGTATTGATTATACTGTTGACTATCAATTAGGTAGAGTTCAAATTTTAGATGCTGCACTTAAAGCTTCCAATACACCAATTCAGGTAACTACTGAAAATAATGCTGTTTTTGGGCAACAAACAAAACGTTTTACAGGGCTTAATATTGAACATAAGTTTAATGAGAATTTTGTTTTAGGTGCTACGCTTTTAAACTTAAATGAGCGACCAATAACGCAAAAAGCTAATTACGGATCAGAACCTATAAATAACACCATTTTTGGAATTAATGGAAATTATGCTACTAAAGTTCCGTTTTTAACGCGTTTAGTTAACAAACTACCAAATATTGATACCGATGTAGAATCAAACCTATCTTTAAGAGGTGAGTTTGCCTATTTAGCTCCGGGTGCTCCAAAAGGAACTAATTTTAATGGAGAAGCTACTTCATATATTGATGACTTTGAGGGTTCACAAAATGCCATTGACTTAAAGGCTCAACAGTCTTGGTTTTTATCAAGTAGACCAATTGGTTTGGGTGCGGCATCAAATCCTAATGAAGATGATAATGGAATTCAAAATGGTTACCAAAGAGCTAGGTTAAACTGGTATACAATCGACCCTATTTTTTACAGTAGTCAAAGACCAAATGGTGTTTCTGACAATGATGTTTCTAGTTTATATACTAGCCGTGTGTTCATAAAAGAACTTTTTCCAGAACGCGATTTGGTTCAAGGGCAAAACTCTGTAATCAACACATTAGATTTAGCTTATTTTCCTGCAGAAAGAGGTCCATATAACTTTGATTCTAATGCTGCAAATGGAACAATGACTAATCCAATTGAAAGTTGGGCAGGTATCACACGTCAATTAACATCAACAGATTTAGAACAAGCCAATGTTGAGTATATTGAATTTTGGCTTCAAGACCCATTTCAAGAAAATCCTTCAAATCCTGGTGGAAAATTAGTGTTTGACCTTGGAAATATTTCTGAGGACATTGTAAAAGATGGAAGGAAATTATACGAAAACGGATTGCCAAAAGATGGAAATAAATCGCTATTACCTGTTACAGCATGGGGTACTGTAGTGCCTCAAAATCAGTCTCTAATTTATGCCTTTGACACAACTGGACAAGAACGAGTAAATCAAGATGTTGGTTATGACGGATATAGTGACGCTGAAGAAATTTCAAAGTTTGGTGCAACTTTTGGAGATGACCCTTCAAATGATAATTATACCTATTTTTTAAATACGGATGGAGATATTTTTGAACGTTATAAAAAATATAATGGAATTGAAGGAAATACTCCAGACACATTTACAAATACTGATAGAGCAGCCAATACAC
>DJWL01000174.1 GCA_002441545.1 Flavobacteriaceae bacterium UBA6231
TTCGCTTTCAAAATGTCCAATATCAGCTAAAATGATATCATTTTCGGCTGTAAAAAAGTCATGATATTTTAAATCTGCAGTTATAAATACCTGAGCACCATATGATTTGGCTGCTTCAATTGCAAAGCTTCCTGAGCCTCCTAAAACTGCAATTTTTTTAATAGGCTTCCCCAATAAAGCAGAATGCCTAATGTGAGTTGTATTCATTTTTGTTTTCAAATAGTTAAGAAAAGCAATTTCATCCATAGATTCTTTTAATTCGCCAATCATTCCTATTCCAATATGTTGATTTTTATTTTCAAGAGTTGTTATTTCATAAGCAACTTCTTCATAAGAATGTGTTTTGAAAAGGGTTTTAAGAATACTTGCTTCTAAGTGTTTTGGATATGTGACAGATATTTGTGTTTCTTCTTCTTTATGAATAATTCCTTTTTTTCCTTTTGTTGGTGAAGACAGTTCATTGCCATTAAAAGTTCCAATGCCTTCTACATTAAAACTGCAATCTGAATAATTCCCAATACTACCTGCTCCAGTTTTAAAAAGAGCAGTTCTTAAGTGTTCGGCTTCATTTTTAGGAACAAAAGTGGTTAGTTTTTTTATGGTTTGCGGTTGAGGGATGAGTATTTGTTTATTAATTAATTCAAGTTGATTACAAATAGCATCATTGACTCCTTGAAATGAGTTATCTAAAGCGGTATGAATGGCGTAAATTGCAATGTCGTGTTTTATTGCTTTTAAAACTACACGCTCAACATATGTTTTTCCCGTTATTTTTTTTAAGCCTTTAAAAATGATTGGATGAAAACTGACAATAAGATTACAGCTTTCTGCGATGGCTTCATCAACAACCGTTTCAAGTGTGTCTAATGTTACTAAAATACCAGACAGTTTTGCATTTTTGTTGCCTACTAACAACCCAACATTATCAAAATCTTCTGCATAGCTTAAAGGTGCAAATTCTTCTAAATGATTAATAACATCTTGTATAATCATGGTATGTATTGTTTAATATCAAAGATAAAATTTTTAGTTTGAAAAGAACTTTTTATTTTCAATTGATGACATGAAGACATTTAAAAAAATAGTCTTTACTTTGTCTTTTAATGATTTTTTTAAGCCAGTTTACACAAGTGAAATTTTATAGAAAATTGTTTTTCCCTTTTGTCCCTGTTTATTATGCAGTTACTTGGTTGCGAAATAAATTGTATGATTTAGGTTTTAAAAAGTCAGTTTCTTTTGATTTTCCTGTTATTTGTGTTGGAAATTTAAGCGTTGGTGGTACAGGAAAAACACCTATGATTGAATATTTAATTGAATTGCTTAAAAACAATTACTCTGTTGCAACATTAAGTAGAGGTTATAAAAGAAAAACAAAAGGCTTTCAATTGGCAGATTTAAATGCCACCTCTGAAACGATTGGTGATGAACCTTTTCAGTTTTATTCTAAATTTAAAAATGATATTCAAGTAGCTGTTGATTCTAATAGGGTTAATGGTGTAAATAAGTTGAAATCATTAAAGAGATCTCCTGAAATTATTTTATTAGATGATGCCTTTCAACACAGAAAAGTGAAAGCAGGATTTAATATTTTGCTTACCACCTATGATTCACTTTTTATTGACGATTTTGTTTTGCCTGCCGGAAATTTAAGAGAGTCAAGAAACGGTTACAAAAGAGCTCATATCATTGTTATTACTAAATGTCCCAAAGATTTAGGTGAAACTGAGAAGAATACCATTGTTAAAAGGATTAATCCTTTAGATTGTCAAAGGGTTTTCTTTAGTAATATTGAGTATTCAAGTTTTGTAAAATCTGATGAAAATAAAAAAAGTTTGGTTGAGTTAGATGAATTTACTTTAGTAACTGGTATTGCAAATGCACAACCTTTGGTTGATTTTTTGACAAGCAAACAATTAAAGTTTGAACATTTAAATTTTAAAGACCATTATGATTTTTCATCCGGTGATATTGATGAATTAAGTAGAAAAGATTTTATCATAACTACTGAAAAGGACTTTATGAGATTACAAAGCTTTTCCTCTTTAAAAGAAAAGTTATTCTATTTGCCAATAACTGTAAATATCAGTGAATCAGATAAGTTTAATTCTTTAATAAAAGAATTTGTGTCTTTTAAGATGTAGCTGTTTTATTAGACGAAGAAAGTGCATTAAACAGTTTCTTCTCAAATTCTTCTTGTTTAAAAGGCTTAGGAATAATATCTGTAAATCCAGCTTCATCAAATTCATGCATTTTATCTTCAATTGTAACTGCTGTTAATGCAAAAATGGTTAATTGTTTATCAAAAGTTCTAATGATTTTTGTAGCCTCAATACCACTTATTCCTGGCATATGAATATCCATTAAAACAATATCATAATTGTTGGTTTTAACCATATCGACAGCAGATTCACCGTTATCAACCACATCACAACTAAGTTCCATTTTAGTTAAAATTTTCTTAGTAATCATTTGGTTTATTTTATTGTCTTCAACTACTAATACCTTAACTTTAGATAAATCTAACTCTTTAGTTTCATTAAATTGTTTTGGAGCGGTTTCCGTTACTTCTTGGTCGGTATATTTTAAAGGAATTTCAAAATAAAATGTACTTCCTTTATCTAACTCACTTTTTAGATAAATTTTTCCTTTTAAAATTTCTATAAGCCCTTTTACTATGGATAAACCTAAACCAGTTCCACCATATTTTCTGTTAATTTGTATAGAACCTTGGGAGAAACTTTCAAACATATTTTCTTGTTTCTCTTGACTTATACCTATACCATTATCTTCAACTTCAAAGCGTAAGTTAAAAATGTTATTTTCTTCGTTTATTTTATTAACTCTTATCCAAATATCACCATCTTTTGTAAACTTAATTGAGTTACCAATCAGGTTAATTAATATTTGTGAAATCTTTAATTGATCTGCTATAAAGTTTTCAGGCAAACCTTTTTCATATTCTAAATGAAGCTTAGTATTATTATCTAATGCCGAGTTATTTAATGCTAAAATGATATTATTTATTTTCTTTTTAAGGTTGAAAGATTCCGGATCAATTTCAACTTTGTTCGCTTCAATTTTATTGATTTGTAAGATATCATTAATGAAAGTAAGCAAGTAGTCACCTGAAAATTTAAGAGATTTTAAATGTTGAACTTGTTCTGGTCTTGGGTTTTCTTCAAGCAACATATTACTTAAACCGGTTACGGCATAAAGTGGCGTGCGTAATTCATGTGTTACTGTAGATAAGAAATTGGCCTTTGTTTTTGATGCTAATTCTGCTTTCTCTTTCGCAATAATAAGTTCCGCATTTTTTTTATGGAGCATATTATTGGTTTTCAATCTAATATTATTGTTTTTATATAGTGAGAGTGTCAATAATGATAAAATAGTTATTAAAGCCACACTTAAAATTGAGATTAAAGTGCTTAAGTCATTTTTGCTTTTTGCTTCTTTTATTTCTTCTTCTTGTCTTTTATTGTTTTCAATTTGATCGTTAATTAAAAACTGAATTTTTTTATCGGGAGATAGATTTTCTCTTTTTATTTTCCTTAGGGAATCAGAAAGGTTTAAATGATTTCTTAAATATTCATTAGAAAGCTTATAATTTCCAATATTTAGTGTAATATCACTTAACACTAAGTAGCCTTCATTTAAAATATCACCGTAGTTGTTCTTTTTTGCCAATTTTATACCTTCATTTGTATAAGATATTGCCTTTTCTTGATCTCCTAAAGCGCTATAAACTTTTCCATGATTTATGAGTGCACTACTTTCAATTTTTGGTAAATTAATTCTTTTAGCTAAAGCAAAAGATTGTTCAATAAGCGATCGAGCTTTATTAAAGTCTTTTAGTTTAATATAGGTTTCTCCTTCACTTAACAAAACATCGGCTAAATTGTTTTTTAACCCTTCTTGTTCAAAAAGTGTTTGAGCAGAAATATAATAATCTATTGCTAGTTTATAATTTTTTTTGCTTTTATAAATATCTCCAAATGTTTTGTATGAATTTGCAAGATTGGCATTATCTTTTGTAAAACGCTGAACTTCAATGGCTTTGTTGATTGAAATGATTGCTTCGTCTAACTCTTCAATAATAAGCTGCAGTTTTCCTTTTTTAGAATAAATAAGCCCAATACTTTGTTTATCATCAATTTGTTGAGCTATTTCTAAGGCTTCATCAAGCTTATTCTGTGCTTCAAAATAATTAAATTTATCAATATCGTATTCTGATTGAGTTATACGATAATTTATGGTGTTTTGAAGTATTTCAGGGTCTTTCTCAATAGAATTTTGTGATGACACACTGAGAGACAACAACATAAAAATGGCTAGTATGTGTTTGGAAATTTGGGTCATATGTTTCACTTATATCGACAAATATAATTATTTTTTCGATAAAACGCTACTTTTTACCGATAAATTACATAATAAATCAATAATTCGACTCGAATATCCACTTTCATTATCGTACCAACCAATTATTTTTACCATATTTCCTATCACAGAAGTCATTTGAGAATCAAAGATACATGAATGTAAATTTCCAACAATATCAATTGAAACTATTGGGTCTTCAGTATATTCTAAAATACCTTTATATTGATTTTCTGAAGCAACTTTAAAAGCATTATTAATTTCTTCAATGGTTACACTACGTTTTACATTAAAAGTGATATCCGTTAGTGATCCATTTGCTACAGGAACCCTAATGCCACAACCACCAATAACATTAGACAGTTCTGGGAAAATTTTTGTTAAAGCTTTTGCAGCTCCAGTAGTTGTGGGTACAATAGATTGTCCGGCAGCTCTTGCTCTTCTTAAATCTGGATGAGGTTGATCATGTAAACTTTGGTCTGTAGTATAAGAATGGATTGTTGTAATATAAGCTTGATTGATGCCACAAAGATTTTTGATAACATCAATCATGGGTGCAGCATTATTTGTTGTGCAAGAAGCATTTGAAATAATTTGTTCAGAACCGTCAATAGAGTCATCATTTACACCAAGAACAATGGTCTTAATGGTTTCATCTATTGGAGGAACGCTTAATATTACTTGTTTTGCACCATTGGTTAAATGGTATTTTAAATCTGAAGTTGTTTTAAACTTACCTGATGACTCTATTACAAAATCAACATTATATGGTTTCCAATTAATGTTTTTTGGGTGTTTATGATTTAGTAGATGTATAGGATGATTATTAACAATTATATGATTTTCATCGCATGAAACTTGTCCATTAAAAACGCCATGAATACTATCATACTTAAGTAAATGACTTAAGGTTTTAGCATTCGCCAAATCATTAATAGCAACTACTTGAATGTTTTTATAGTTTTGAAGTAATCTAAATACACGACGACCTATTCTGCCAAAACCATTGATGGCCACATTAATCATAACTAAAGAATGTGTTTTTGAGCTCTGTATGATGAACGCACAAGTGCACTACTTTCAACATGACGGAAACCAAGACTCAAACCTATTTCTTCAAATTCTTTAAACTGATCTGGATTGATAAATTGTTTTACAGGTAAATGTTTTTTACTAGGTTGCAAGTATTGTCCAATAGTAACTACATCAACATCACTCGCTTTTAAATCGTGAAGTGTTTCAATCACTTCGTCTCTAGTTTCACCCAAACCGAGCATAATACCAGATTTGGTTCTACGTTGCCCTTGTTGTTTCAAATATTTTAAAACCCCAAGACTTCTGTCATATTTAGCTTGTATTCTTACTTCACGTGTTAAGCGTCTTACGGTTTCAATATTATGGGAAACAACTTCTGGAGCTACATCAATAATTCTATCAATGTGTTGTTCAATACCTTGAAAGTCTGGAATAAGAGTTTCTAATGTAGTTTCAGGATTCATTCTTCTAACAGCTTTTACTGTTTCTGCCCACAAAATGCTTCCCATGTCTTTTAAATCATCTCTATCAACACTGGTTAAAACGGCATGTTTAATATTCATGAGTTTTATAGAACGTGCTACTTTTTCTGGTTCATCCCAATCTATGCTTTCAGGCCTTCCTGTTTTAACTCCACAAAATCCACAGGAACGTGTACAAATATTTCCTAAAATCATAAAAGTAGCTGTTCCTTCACCCCAACATTCTCCCATATTAGGACAACTACCAGATGTGCAAATAGTGTTAAGCTTATATTTATCAACTAAACTTCTAAGTTCTGTGTATTTTTTTCCAGTTGGCAACTTCACCCTTAACCATTTTGGTTTTGGTTGATGTTCTGGTAATATATTTGAAATTATTTCTGTTTCCATAGCTTAAAAAGAAAGCAACAAAGATACAAAGTATTCTCTAAAACAAGTCTTATAAAGTTGTAAGATACCAAATGCTAAATGCTATTAAAAAAATAATTCCTAACCAACTTAATATATGTAGTTGTATAGATGGACGCCATTCTTTTGGTGTATGATCACTTGATATGAGTTTATAATTAATAATGGCATAGAATGGTGCTGTAATGAAGGATAATATGGTAGCTATTTTAATTAGTAATCCCATTTCAGAATCTAGAAAGAAAAAGATGCAAATGGTTCCTATGGTTAATATAAGAATCCATATTAAATAACCATATTTTGAAGATTGATTAAATAATAATTTTGTTGTTCTGTCCATAACTCTTGGAGAAGCATCTAATGTGGTAATGGTAGTGCTAAACATAGTTGTGAAAGCGGCAATAGCTATAATATAATGTGCCCAGTTTCCTAAACTTTTAGTGTACAAATCTATTAACTGACCAGAAAAAACACCTGCTGAAGCGCTAAATGTTTCACCACTATTAAACATTATTAAAGCTCCTAACGCAAGAAATCCAATTCCAATAATGATAGTGCTTAGATATCCTATATTAAAGTCAAATAAGGCAGATTTTGTATTGTACTTTTTTGTGTCTTTGTTCTTTTCTATAGCCCATAAAGATTGCCATACTGAAACATCCAATGGAGCAGGCATCCAACCCATAAAGGCAATTAAAAAAGCAATTTCTAAACCACTATTTGGAAGAATTTGTTTAAATGAAAGTGGACTTGAGTTATTTGAAAGTGCCATATAAACAGCAATAATTGTACTAATTGTTAGCGTAAATACAATTATTTTCATAAGCTTATCTAACAATTTGTATTTGCCTACAACTAGTAATGATAAACAAAT
>DJWL01000065.1:0-239 GCA_002441545.1 Flavobacteriaceae bacterium UBA6231
TCCATTAAGAGGTAAAATTCTTAATGTTGAGAAAGCTATGACACATAAAGTTTTTGAAAATGAAGAAATAAAAAATATTTTTACAGCATTAGGTGTTACAATTGGTACTGAAGAAGATAGTAAGGCATTGAATCTTTCTAAGTTACGTTATCATAAAGTAGTGATTATGTGTGATGCTGATATTGATGGTAGTCATATTGCAACACTTATTTTAACGTTCTTCTTTAGATATATGAAAG
>DJWL01000065.1:250-36873 GCA_002441545.1 Flavobacteriaceae bacterium UBA6231
ATAAAGGTCTTGGAGAAATGAATGCAGAACAACTTTGGGATACTACAATGAATCCTGAGTTTAGAATTTTAAGACAAGTTCAAATTGATAATGGTTCAGAGGCAGATAGAATTTTCTCTATGCTTATGGGAGACGATGTGCCACCTCGTAGAGAGTTTATTGAGAAAAACGCTGTTTATGCAAAAATTGATGCTTAATACAAGTGAAGTATTCTTCCCCAGAAGGAAAAAGTTTCATGAAAGTCACTCTTTATTGGAGTGACTTTTTTATTTTCCACCATTTGCTTGTAAATCAGCAAGGCATTGTGAATCTAGTTGAGGGATGCTATTTGAACCAAGCATGTTTCCAATTCCTGACCCAAATTCTGATGCCCAATACATCAAACAAGTATCAACGTTGCAATGCTTTTCATGATCCAGGTCTTCGTGAGAACTTTGCATGGGCGACCCAAAATTTGTCAAACCTAAAATATGGCAAAATTCATGTTCTATAACTGTGGTTTCCAATAGATCTCTTGGAGGCTCAAAATTGTTATTGCTAAAATCATGAACGGTATTTTCAAAAATCACAAACGACGTATTTCTATAGGCGGTTCCTATTATAGAACTAGTATCTGTATTTTGGTCTGATTCACCATCAGTGAAAAAAGCCCAAACTGCAATTTGGGAAGCTGTATTATATGCTGTTCTGTTAGCATCTTCAATATCGCGGATATCTTCTATAGAGTATTGTAATTTATCAGGCGATACTATTGATCTAGTTTGTACACTTACACCATTAGGTTTATAGGTTCTTGCCTTAATGAAATTTACAAAATTATTAATGGCAGTTTGTGTAGGAGCATACCCTTCAACATAAACAACTTCAATAACCATGGAAGTGAACGTGTCATCCGATAAAAGATCATGGGCAGATGAACCTGTTTGCTTTTTATTGTTAACAGTGATATTTTGTTCGCTATCATTTAATTCACTTCTAGAACAACCATAAAGTAAAAAAGCAAAAAGTATGATTCTTATTGTAGTTTTAAGTCTCATTTAATGTACATATTAAATATAAATTAGATGTTATTGACAGCATATTTAACAAATATATCATTTTAAATGATAATGAATAAATAGAATTATTTTAAGTATTCATAATTTATTAAATTTAAATATAAGGCAAAAACAATGTATTTGTAATATTTTTATGTAGGTATTTATTTTCCTAATATTGTTTTAAAATCGATGAAGTGTAAAATAAATACGTCAAAATGTAATTTATTAAATTATTTTTATATATTTGTTAAACCAAATTTACCTTGAAATGAAAAAGATAACCTTATTTGTGTTGCTATGTATAGCAACAATTTCTGCGAAAGCACAAAATGATTTAGACGTATTACTTGCGGCTGGGATAGATGATGCCCAACACTTTGCAAATGACTATTTAGCACCAGGAACCAATGGTTTGATGTACAGTATGAATGCCAACTGGTTTAATACAGCTGATGCAAAACCCTTAGGTGGGTTTGAAATTTCTGTTATAGCAAATGCAGCAACGGTAAGTAATGCAGATAAATCGTTTTTGATGAATACTGATTTATATAATAATGTTGCTTTTGCTCAAGGTGGAAGTCAGCAAATGGTTTCTAGTGTTTTAGGAGAAAACAATCCGGATGTTGTTGTTGAAGTAACCTACGATGATCCTATTTTTGGTCAACAAACAGAACAAATAACACTACCAAATGGTATTGGAAATTCTAGTGCTAATTTATTGCCTACAGCTTTCATACAAGGTGCTTTAGGTTTAAGTAAAGGCATCGAAGTAAAAGCGCGTTTTGTACCAAAAATAAATACTAATGATGTTGATATAAGTATGTACGGAGCTGGTTTACAAGTTGAGTTTACAAAATGGTTACCTGCAGATAAATTATTACCGGTGGCTATTTCTGGTTTAGTGGCTTATTCACATTTAGATGGTACTTATGATTTGTCAGAGTCTTCTGGAATAAGTGGAGAAAATCAACGATTAGAATCGTCTATTAATACTTGGCTGTTTCAATTAATAGCTTCAACTAAATTACCGGTTATTAATTTTTATGGAGGTCTTGGGTATATTAATGGAAAATCAGATTCAGATTTACTTGGAACTTACAGGGTTTCAAATGGATTTTTAACAACAGAGGATATTGTTGATCCATTTTCAGTATCTAGTAAAGTATCAGGGGCAAGAGGAACTGTTGGAACCAAGTTGAAATTAGGCTTTTTCAGACTGAATGCAGAGTACCATTTGGCCAAATTTAATGCTTTTTCAGTTGGTATCAATTTTGGATTTAGATAATGAACAAAAAACTTAGGTTTTTGTAAAAATATTGAGTTTAGTTTTAGTTAGTTTTTTTATTTGAATTAGTCGAAAAAAGTGCAAGATAAACCTTGCACTTTTTTATTTAAACCATTATTATTTGTAATTTTACATTCTTTAAAAAAACACATATTAAACAAAATAAATTATGAAAGTAACAGTAGTTGGAGCTGGGGCAGTTGGTGCAAGTTGTGCAGAATACATTGCCATTAAAAATTTCGCTTCAGAAGTGGTTTTATTAGACATTAAAGAAGGATATGCTGAAGGAAAAGCAATGGATTTAATGCAAACAGCTTCATTAAACGGATTTGATACAAAAATAACAGGGATTACTAATGACTATAGTAAAACAGCAAACAGCGATATTTGTATTATTACTTCAGGAATTCCTCGTAAACCAGGAATGACTCGTGAAGAATTAATTGGCATTAATGCCGGTATTGTTAAAAATGTATCATCTAGTTTAATTGCATATTCACCAAATACAATTATGATTGTAGTAAGTAACCCAATGGATACAATGGCTTACTTAGTACATAAATCAACAAGTTTACCAAAGCATAAAATTATTGGAATGGGCGGAGCTTTAGACTCAGCTCGTTTTAAATACAGGTTAGCAGAAGCGTTAGAAGGACCAATAAGCGATGTAGACGGAATGGTGATTGGAGGCCATAGTGATACAGGTATGATTCCATTAACACGTTTGGCAACAAGAAATGGAGTTCCGGTTTTTCAATTTTTATCAGAAGATAGATTGAATACCGTAAAAGAAGACACTAAAGTTGGAGGTGCAACACTTACAAAACTTTTAGGAACTTCAGCATGGTATGCTCCAGGAGCAGCAGTATCATCAATGGTTCAAGCTATTGCTTGTGATCAAAAGAAAATGTTCCCATGTTCTGTCATGTTAGAAGGTGAATACGGATTGAATGATATTTGCCTTGGTGTTCCAGTAATTTTAGGTAAGAATGGAATTGAAAAAATTGTAAATATTGAGCTTAATCAAGCTGAGAAAGACAATATGATATCAAGTGCTGAAGCCGTTAAAAGTGTTAATGATTTATTAGAATTATAAATTCAATAATTTAAAATATATATTTATGTAAAGACTGTAGAAATACAGTCTTTATTTTTATATTTGGCGCATGAAAACAACATGGTACTTTGGTGCTTTATTAATCCTATTTATCTCATTAGGTATTTATCAGAATCGTATTTCTGAACCTAATCAGGAAATCGTATTAAAATTTTCAGATATTGACATAACATCTGATGAGGCTCAAAATGCAGTAGTGATTGTAAAAGAGCAATTACAAGACATAGGTGTTAATACAATCCAGGTACAAGAGCTAAAAGATGGGCAACTTAAAATAACCTATTATAGTTCTGTTAATATCGAAAGTGTTAAAAAAGCACTTTCAGATGGAAATCATATCGATATTGAATATGCTTCTAATAATCAATATGAAAATATTCCAAAATTCCCTTCAGATAAAAAGACAAAAAATTATAAGCTTGATGTATTTGAAATCCATAAAGGCAATGATTTAGATTCAGGCTTAAATGGAAAGTTTGTTTTGAATTTAAAACAAGACTACGATAGATTTTATAATCCCAATGGCTACATATTTAATAATGAAGTTGATGCTAGACATAATTCTGAAATTGTAAAAAAAGCATTAAAAATATTTAAAAATATTGCTATAGAAATAGATAATACTTCATGTAATATTCAAGAAGTTAGAGCAGGTCCAAACACTAATGGAATGGCTTAGGTTTAGTTAAACTTTAAAAAAATAAATATTTAACTTCTAAGCTATATCACTCAAGACGCTTACCAATAAAAATAATAGTTCAATTTAATTATAATACAAATTGTCAAATATAAAAATGGCCTTTAAATTAATTGACCAACAAATTTGACCAAAAACAAGACAAAAATGCAAAATAAAGGATTAGTAAAATTATTTGCAGTTTTATTCGGTTTAGTGAGCATTTACCAACTCTCTTTTACGTTTAAAGCGAATCAAATAGAAAAAAATGCAAAGGAAATTGCAGTTAATAAAATTCCAGACACAGAAGCTGATTACAGAGCTAAAAGAAGTAACGAAGAAGCCAATTATTTAGAATCAATTGCTACAGATACCGTTTTTAATATAGGTATTGCAAAGTTCACTTATAACGAAGTGAAAGAAAAAGCAATGAACCTTGGTCTTGACCTTAAAGGTGGTATCAATGTAATTCTGCAAGTATCTGTAAAAGACATTTTAAAAGGATTAGCGAATGATACTAAAAATCCAATTTTTAATAAGGCTTTAGCAGATGCTTCCGAACTTCAAAAAAATAGTCAAAACACCTATTTAGAAGATTTCTTTAAGGCTTTCGATGCTATTAAAGGTGATACTAAATTAGCGTCTCCAGATATATTTTATACTAAGGCACTTGATGGTGAGATAGATGGAAGTATGACTGATGAAGAAGTGAAACAAGTTATTCAAACAAAAATTGACGAATCAATAGTTTCGGCATTTGAAGTATTGCGTAAACGTATCGATGAATTTGGTGTTACTTCACCAAATATTCAACGTTTGGGAACATCTGGAAGAATTCTAGTTGAATTACCAGGTGTTAAAGATGTTGAACGTGCAACAGGATTATTACAAAGTACAGCACAATTAGAATTTTGGGATGCTTATAAAGGCGAACAATTCTTACCCTTTTTACAACAAGCCAATGAAGTTTTAAAAGGTATTGTAAATGCAAAACAAGAAATTCAAGAAGTTGAAGGGAATGATGAAGAAAATGCTACAGACTCTAAAATTGATGAACTTTTAGGAGATACCACTACAGATACTACAGCTGTTGCTGTAAATCCTTTATTTGATTTAATTAGAGGGCAAGGGTATCCTGGAGGACCTGTGATAGCTAAATTTGAGATTAAAGACAAAGACAAGGTTGCTGAGTATTTAAACATGCCACAAGTAAGAGCATTACTTCCAGTGGAGCAACGTTATGTTAAATTTGCTTTTGGTAAACCAGAAAAAGATAGCGAATTAATTGATTTATATGCATTGATTGGGAATAGAGATAATGTTCCAGAATTAAGTGGTGCTGTGGTTACAGATGCAAGAAATGCTTTTGGCCCAACAGGAAAACCAACAGTCTCAATGCAAATGAATGCTAAAGGAGCAAAGATTTGGGAGGATATGACTGGTAGAGCATTTACTCAAGGATCTCAAATTGCTATTGTTTTAGATAATATAGTATATTCTGCTCCAGGTGTAACAACTGGACCAATTTCTGGTGGAAACTCTGAAATTTCAGGAAGTTTCACATTAAATGAAGCAGTCGATTTAGCAAACGTTTTACGTGCAGGTAAATTACCAGCTCGCGCAGATATCATTCAAAGTGAAGTTGTAGGACCATCATTAGGTCAAGAGGCAATTGATAATGGTAAGTTGTCATTTATGATAGCTTTAGCTTTAGTACTTGTTTGGATGATAGTTTATTATGGTAAAGCTGGTGGTTTCGCTGATATTGCTATGGTTTTGAATATCGTGTTGATTTTTGGTATTCTTTCAGGGTTAGGTGCGGTATTAACACTTCCTGGTATTGCAGGTATTGTACTTACTATTGGTATGTCTGTTGATGCCAACGTAATTATTTATGAACGTATTAGGGAAGAGATAGCAAAAGGAAAAGGACAAAAAGAAGCTGTTCAAGATGGTTTTAGTAATGCTTTATCATCAATTTTAGATGCAAACATTACTACTGGATTAACAGCATTAATACTATTTGTTTTTGGTACGGGACCAATTAAAGGATTTGCTACCACGTTATTAATTGGTATTGGTACATCATTATTTACTGCAATTTTTATCACAAGACTTTTAATTGATTGGTACGTTAATAGAGGTGGAAAATTAGATTTTTCAACAGCTTTAACAAAAAATCTTTTTAGAAATCTTAATATCGAATTCCTTAAAAAGCGTAAAGTTGCTTATATAGTATCTGGAACATTTATTTTAATAAGTTTAGGGTCATTGTTAACAGAAGGCTTAGACCAAGGTGTTGATTTTGTTGGAGGAAGAACGTATCAGGTGCGTTTTGCTCAAGATGTTAATGCTTCAGAAATTACAGCTACTTTATCTAAAGTTTTTGGAAGTGCTGATGCAAAAACTTTTGGTGAGGCCAATCAGTTAAAAATCACTACAAAATATAAAGTTAATGAAACAGGTGCTGAAGTTGATGAGCAAATAAGACTTGATTTATACAAAGCATTACAACCACATTTAGATGGGTTAACTTATGAAGATTTTATTAGTGATGCCGATACAAAAACAGTTGGATTAATGAAGTATTATAAGGTAAGTCCAACTATTGCCGATGATATTAAACAAGCATCATTCTGGGCAATTTTAGGATCTTTAATTGTGGTATTCTTATATATCTTATTGCGTTTCAAAAAATGGCAATTCTCTTTAGGTGCCGTATTAGCAGTGTTTCATGATGTGTTAATAGTTCTTGGAGTATTTTCATTAACATATAAGTTTTTGCCTTTTAGTATGGAAATTGACCAAGCCTTTATTGCAGCAATATTAACTGTAATTGGTTATTCATTGAATGATACCGTAATTGTTTTCGACCGAATTAGAGAATACCTTAATGAGCATACTTCTTGGAATTTTGATAAAGTAGTAAACGCTTCATTGAGCAGTACTTTAGGAAGAACATTAAATACATCATCAACAACCTTAGTTGTATTGTTAGCTATCTTTATTTTTGGTGGTGATTCTATCAGAGGATTTATGTTTGCATTGATTGTTGGTATTGTAGTTGGTACTTACTCATCACTATTTATTGCAACACCTTTAATGTATGATACAATAGATAAAGCAGAAAAAAAGAAGAAAATTAACTAACTCAATTTTTCTTTAATTAGAAGAGCCTGTCGCCTTTTTGGAGACAGGCTTTTTTGTTTTATTTATTAAAAAATATATAATTAATATCACATACAACACTAGTCTATTTTTATATACATTTGCTTAAAATTTAGAAGCATCAAATCATTTATAAACCACTAATACTTTCCAGTTGAAAGCACAACAAGCCTTGAACAAAAAATTTCTTTTTGTATCGCGATGGGGCGAATCATTAGATATTGCAAATACAATTAAAACCGAAGGACACGAAGTCAAACTTTTTATTGAGGATAAAGAATCCAAAGAAATTGGTTTTGGCTTTGTAGATAAAGTTACAAAATGGGAAAAGCATATTGAATGGGCCGATATTATTATTTTTGATTACACAGGCTATGGCAAAATAGCTAGCGAATTAAGGGCTTGTGGTAAATTAATCATTGGTGGAACGGAATACACGGATAAATTAGAGTTAGATAGAAATTTTGGACAGTCTGAATTAAAAAAACACAAAATTAAGGTACTGCCATCTAAAGAATTTACATCATTTAATGATGCTATAAGCTATGTTGAAAGTAACCCAAACACATACGTTATTAAACCTTGTGGAGAAACTCAAGAACTTAAGCAGTTATTGTTTGTTGGGAGTGATGATGAGGGTTTAGATGTGATTCGTGTTTTAAAAGCTTATGAAAAATCATGGGGTAATGATTTTGGAAATTTTCAATTACAACGAAAAGTTAAGGGGGTTGAAATTTCTATAGCTGCTTTCTTCAACGGAAAAGAGTTTATTTACCCAATCAATATAACTTTTGAGCATAAAAAGTTGTTTCCTAAAGAATTAGGAGTTTCAACTGGTGAGATGGGAACGAGTATGTTTTGGACAAAAGATTCACCCATTTTTGATGCAACTCTTCTAAAATTTCAAAATACATTAGCGAAAAATAACTTTATTGGTCATATTGACATCAATTGTATAGTTAACGGTAACGGTATTTATCCTTTAGAATTCACTTCAAGATTTGGATACCCTCAAATATTTATTCAACGTGCAGGAATTAATGAGCCAATCGGAGACATGTTTTTAAAAATTGCCTCTGGTCAAAATTTTAAGATAAATGTTAAAAAAGGATTTCAAGTTGGGGCTTTTATAGTAGTGCCACCATTTCCATATGATGACAAAAAAACATTTAATCTATTTTCAAAAGATGCTGTAGTGGTTTTTAAAAAAAACGGAAAAGAAGGCGTGCACCCTATGCATTTAAAAAAAGTGAACGATGAATGGCTTATTACAGGAAATATGGGAATTGCTGTATTGGTTACTGGCGTAGGACAAACTATGAAAGATGCTCAAAAAATGATGTATAATAGAATAAGCAATGTTATTATTAACAATGCTTATTATAGAACAGATATAGGGGATAGGTGGGCTGAGGATTCAGATAAACTTTGGTCTTGGGGTTTATTATAAAATTTAAATTAAAAAATGACTTTCGAGGCTTGTAATAATTGCAGTGATTTTTTTGAGATTCTTCCAATAGATTGGAAAGAAAGCATTTTGCCTCAATGGGAAATAATTAAAGCAACTACAAAAGGATATCTATTAGTTGAAAACCAAGAAATAATTGCAGGAGGTTTAGTTTTTTATAAATGCCCAACGGATATGTTATATGCTATTGACGAGGCAAATAAATGGATAAATAGAGGGTATTTATATTTAGGATTTATTTATGTTATTGAAGAAAGAAGACATCAAAATTTAGGTTCAGTTTGGTTAAATGAGTTAAAAAAAATGAATCCTGAACAATCTTATTGGTTAACTATTGAAGATTTAAAATTAGATGCCTTTTATAAAATAAATGATTTTAAAAAGATAAAGACTTTGTTTAATGACAACCAAGAAGAATGGCTTTATGTTTATGAACCAAAATCTATTTCCTGATTTTAGTGTTTTAAAAAGCAATCTCATCACCTACAGCAATCGACCAAGAATTAACTAAACCAGCATTGATTTCTAAAACATATTTAGCTGGAAAATTTGAAGGTAACGACGTTTGATCAAACGGTTTCGCATTTTTTTGAAAACTCACTATTTTTTTGTCATCATTAATAAAAATTAAATCCAAAGGGATTTTAGTGTTTTTCATATAAAAGAACCTTTCTCTTGTGTCGTCAAAAACGAACAGCATGCCTTGATTTGACTTCATAGAATTCCTGTACATCAAGCCTGTTTGAATTTCATAGTCATTATCGGCTATTTCAATATCCAAGTTTACTTTTGTTGAGTCGGAAGTAGTTTTAAAAATAACAAGATTCCCTTCTTTTTTAAAAGCTATTTCAGCCTGTTTTATGGTTTTATTACTTTCGTTTTTGCAGGATGATAGGCTAACTAAAATGGTCGTAAAAACCAAAAAGATGTATAAAATTGAGTTTTTAAAAAGCATTTTATTTAACAGGTATTTTTGGTTTGAAAACAAACATAAAGTATAAACCAATAATAATAAAAGGAAAGCTTAACCATTGTCCTGTATTAAAACCAAACCAATTGATATATTCATCACCTTGAGGTTCTTTTACAAATTCCACAAAGAATCTAATCGTCCAAAGTAACACTAAAAATAAACCAAATAAGAAACCAGTTTGCTCACTTTTTTTGGTTTTAGAGTAGAAAAACCATAAAATTAAAAACACAAAAATGTAACAAAATGATTCATATAATTGTGCTGGATGTCTATAAGGAACAGCATCTAAAAGGTTTTGAAATTGAGGATTTTCAGTTACTGCATTATAGGCTTTTTGAACATTTTTTATTCCTGTAAGTTTAACAATTTCACTTTTATAATAATAGTCTTGAATAAATCGAACGCCAAAACTAGATTCTGTTACTTTACCTATGATTTCAGAATTAATGAAATTTCCAATTCTAATAAAAACAGCTCCAGAAGCTACAGAAATAACCACTCGGTCTAAAATCCAAAGTAATGATTTGTAGTTGTATTTTTTTCTGTATAAATACATACCTATGATAATTCCAATAGCAGCCCCATGACTCGCTAAACCTTGGAAACCTGTAAACTCGAATCGAGGATTAAAACGAAAGGGGAGAAAAATGCTAAAAAAATCTTGTGATATTAATTCCGACTGATAAAACAAAACATGACCTAATCGAGCACCAATCATGGTTGCTAAAACAGTATAAATGAATAATGGGTCTAAATATTCTAAAGAAACTTTTTCTTTAGTGAAAATTCGCTTCATGATGTACCAACCAAGTACAAAAGCTACAATCCACATAACGCTGTAAAAGTGAAGTTTAAAATTGCCTATAATTTCTATTCCTGTTAATGGATTCCAGTCGAACTTTAATAAATACATAAGGTTTATTTTTACTATGTAAAGATAATGGATTGGTATAACTTTTATAATGTTTCCAATGTTAAATTGAATAAAAAGGCACCAAAAAGCAGATATTATTGAATGCTACAACACAATTTATTTTGTGAGTTCTAAAACTTCTACTTCAAAAATTAAATTTGATTTTGGAGGAATAATAACATTCCCAGTTTCGCCATAGGCTAAATAAAAAGGAATAAAAATTGTTGCTTTATCACCCACATGTAATTGCTGAAGTCCTTCTTTGAACCCTGTAATCATTTTGGCATTAGGGCTCAAATTTGCTTTTATTGGCTGATAATCATTATTTGTAACTCTATCTTCTTCAACTTTATTTTGGGCTTTAGCAGTCTCTAGCTTACTGGTTTGAAGTAAAGTTCCATCTTCAAAATAAACCGAATAGTGAGCCATTATTTTTGAACTTTCTTTTAATTTTTTCCCATTTCCTTTTTCTAAAACAAAAAACTGTAAACCAGATGGCAATAAGGTTGCCATTTTTAATTGCTTGCTAAATTTTACCTTATTTGCTTTTTTAATGGCTTCTTCTTTTTCAATACGCTTTTTTTCAAGACGTTCTAATTCAGCAAAATGATTTATAAAAATATTGGGAGCATCAAAGGTTTTTGCTTTAACACCTATTCTTATAATATTAATTTCTTTTAAAATAACATCTTTCAAAGGTTTGTCATTTGTTTCAGAAGTTTTAACATTTGAAATGGAATCTAAAACATCAAACCCTAAAATCAATTCACCAAAAACGCTATGCACATTATCTAGATTTGGATTGGGTATTTCAGTAATGTAAAATTGACTTCCATTTGTGTTTAGACCAGAATTTGCCATACCTAAAACACCAGGTTTATTATGCATTAAATCTGGATTAAATTCATCATCAAACTTGTAGCCCGGGTTTCCGAAACCAGTACCTAAAGGGTCGCCACCTTGTATGAGGAAACTATCGATTACTCGATAAAAAATGGTTTTATTATAAAACTTTTTACCTTTATATGTGCTATCAACTAGTGTATTGGTTCCTTCTGCTAAGGATACAAAATTGGCAACCGTATTTGGCGCTTTTTTGTAATAAAGTTTAGCTAACATGACTCCTTTTGTAGTAATCATTTCTGCATAAATACCTTCTTCAATATTAGGGTATTTATTTTGACAAGCACTTACTAAAAGTAAGAAACTAAACAAAAAAAACTTTATGAAATTACTTATATAGCGCATGGTATATAAGGTTTACTTTTCAGAGATAGAATTTACTGTTACTTCGCAAATAAGAGGCATATTGGTGCCAATTTTATTTTGGTCACCATAATAACCATATGCTTTTTGTGATGGAAAAAGGAATGTAACAGTTTCACCTGTTTTCATGAGTTTTAAACCTTCGCGCATGCCTGTAAACAATTCTTCTTGATCCATTACATAAGATTGAGTTTTAATATCATCTTTTGAATATATTAACGCTCCATTTAATGTTTTGACATTGTAATTGAAACTTACTATGCTGCCAAAAGAAGGTGTTTTTAAAGAATCAACTTCTGTTTTTACATTATAGTAATACCAAAATCCGCTTTGAGATGCATTGTATTCAACTTTTTTTTCTGTTAAAATTTTTTGAATACTCGCTTGTTCTTTGGCATTTAATTTTTTATTTCTTTCAACAGAAGCATCAATAAATGAACCTGTTTTTACCGAAATGGGTTTTCGTGCTTCAGGTGACTTACAGCCAACAAAAATAAGTAGCACAGCAGCTATATAAAAAATCTTATTCATCATTTAGGGCATTAGAATAGCTTGGTAATATACTAATAAAATTTTTAATTGTATCATTTAATGATAAATCACTCCTTCCGCCAGCAGCATTTATATGTCCTCCACCGTTAAAGTGCGCTCTTGAAAAATCATTAACTGAAAAATTCCCTTTAGAACGTAATGAGATTTTTATAATACCTTCTTGCTTGTCTTCAATAAATATAGCTGCAAAAACTATATTATCTAATGATAGGCCATAATTTACAATACCTTCAGTATCTCCTTTCTTAAAATTATAGGTGTTTAATTCTTCTTGTGAAAGCGAAATATAAGCCGTTTTTAATTCTGGAATCACTTTTAAGTTTTTAAGTGCACAACCTAAAAGTTGAAGTCTTTCATAGCTATTTGTGTCATATACTTGATTGTGAATATATGCACTATCAGCACCTTTTTCAATAAGATTTGCAACAATTCTATGTGTGGTACTTGTTGTGCAAGGGAATCTAAAAGAACCTGTGTCAGTCATAATTCCCAGATACAGGCAAGTTGCAATATTTGTATCTATTAGATCTGAATTGCCGAGCATATCAATAAAATGATAAACCATTTCACATGTAGAACTCATAGTAACATCAGAAAATATAAATTCTGCATAATCATGAGGTTCTTGATGATGGTCAATTAATATCTTAATGGCTTTACTTTGTTCTAAAACGGTTTCCATATTACCAGTTCTGTGTAAGGCATTAAAATCTAATGTAAAAATGATGTCGGCTTTTTTAATTAAATTATTACAGGTATCTGTTTGATAATCATGTATTAAAACAGTATTGTCGCCAGGAACCCATTTTAAAAAACTAGGGTAATCGTTTGGTGAAATAACTGTAACATAATGATTGTATTTTTTAAGATAATGATACAAACCTAACGTAGAACCCATAGCATCTCCATCAGGATTTTTATGCGGAACAATTACAATGTGTTTAGGACTTGCTAATAAAAGCTTTATTTTTTCAATGTCTTGCTGTATCATAGAAGGCGAATATACAATTTTTTTAAAATTGGATGGACTTGTTTATAATAAGAAATACATTACTTTTGCACGAAAATTAAAAAGAAGACGGTTAAAATGTTTTCTTTGGAATGAATTCTAATTTCAGGAAGGCTTTTTTATTAAATCTTTAAAAAACTGAATAAATTAAAATTAAAAAAATGGCAACAAATAGAACATTTACAATGCTAAAGCCAGATGCTGTTGAAAAAGGACACATTGGCGCTATACTAGAAAAAATTTCGGCTTCAGGATTTAGAATTGTAGCAATGAAATTAACTCAAATGACCAAAAATGACGCAGAAACATTTTACGCAATTCATAATGAGCGTCCGTTTTTTGGAGAATTAGTTGAATACATGACACGTGGTCCAATTGTAGCAGCTATTTTAGAAAAGGATAATGCGGTTGAAGATTTTAGAACCTTAATTGGAGCTACAAATCCTGCTGATGCAGCTGAAGGAACTATACGTAAATTATTTGCAAATTCTATAAGTGAAAACGCTGTACATGGTAGTGATAGCGATGAGAATGCTGCTATTGAAGGTGCTTTTCATTTTTCTGGAAGAGACATGTTTTAAGTATTATAAGTATAATTATAAAAAAGGCCTTCAAGAAATTGAAGGCTTTTCTTTTTACAGGTTTTAACTTTAAAACAACAAAAAAGCCTATCAAATTTGATAGGCTTTAACTTGTAAAATGTTAAAGTATATATTAGATTACTTTTACGTTTACTGCGTTCAGTCCTTTTTTACCTTCTTGTAAATCGAATTCTACTGCATCACCTTCACGAACTTCATCGATTAATCCAGAAATGTGTACAAAATGTTCTTTGTTGTTGCCATCTTCAATGATGAATCCAAAACCTTTAGAATCGTTGAAGAATTTTACTGTACCTTTACTCATTGTTTAAATATTATAAAAATTAAGCCACAAAGATAAACTAATTATTAAGAAAAATACAATAAATAATTTTTTATTTTTAATTGTAATTATCGCAAAATCAGTTTTTTAATTATATCCTTTCCAAGCTCTTCATTTAACATATTAATTATTTTTTCTTTACCATAACTTAATTCTTCCCTTAAAACACTTGAGCTAAGTTGTACATAAAGGGTGTTTCTTTCTAATTGAACGGCAGTTGTATAGTGGTTTACACCATTGCCCATAAGTTTTTCCCAAGCATCGGCAACATTAACTTTATTTAAACCTGTTTCTAATTTATTGGTTTCAACAAATTCCTTTAATGCATCAGATATAGATATATGGTCATTATTACGTTTTGCCATTAGTTTGTTTTTATAGCTTTATAAGGTTTATAAATATAAATATTTTTATCCTTGTTAATTATTTTTAATTCACTTTCAGAAGCTCGTAAAATGGTTTCTTTCCAATTTGAAAAATTAGTTTTATAATAAATATTTAAACTGTCGTGTTCAATTTTTAGATTAAATTGTTCTGCATCTTTAGAGGCTTCATAAGTACCATTTAATAAGGGTCTTAATTTTTTTCTATAGCCTTTTGAACTATCTGAAACACTAAAATAATCAATAAATTCATTGTAATTATAACTATGTTCTTCGCCAGAAGCTAATATAACTTTTTCAATTTCCCAATAGCCATTTAAATGTTTTATATAGGTCTCAGGATTTTTATTGCAGCTTAAATTTGTTAGAACGATTAGAATAACAAGAATTCGTTTCATGATGCTAAAGTTTAAATATTTCATAGGATTGATGCACTTGTTTTATAGCTTTTTCAGTTCTATCTGCATGTGTGTCACTAATAAAAATTTGACCAAAATTTTCGTTGTCAACCAGTTTTATAATTTGTGAAACGCGTTGCTCATCTAATTTGTCAAAAATATCATCTAAGAGTAAAATTGGATTGTCTCCACTTTGGCTTTTTATAAAATCAAATTGGGCTAATTTAAGTGCTATTAAAAATGATTTTTGCTGACCTTGACTACCAAATTTTTTAATAGGATGTTCTTCAATATTAAAATGCAAATCGTCTTTATGAATTCCCATGCTTGTAAACTGTAAAGCCTTATCTTTATTTATGCAGTTTTTTAAAAGAAGGTCTAAACGGTTTTCAAACAAATCACTTTGATATACTAAATTTACAACTTCATTACCATTACTAATGGCTTTATAACGTAATTGAAATATTGGAATGAATTCTTTTAAAAAAGCCTCTCGTTTATTAAAAATTTTAGAACCATAATCTGTTAATTGGTTATTATATATTTCTAGTGTATCAGCATTAAATGTATGATTTAAGGCAAAATATTTTAGTAAGGCATTTCGTTGCGCAAGAATTTTATTGTAATTAATCAGGTCTGTTAAATATGTTTTATCACTTTGCGAAATAACGCTATCAATAAATTTTCTTCTGGTGTCACTCCCTTCAATAATTAAATCTCTATCGGCAGGCGAAATAATTACCAAAGGTAAAAACCCTATATGCTCACTAAATTTTTCATATTCCTTACCATTGCGTTTTATTATTTTTTTTTGCCCACGTTTTAGGCTCACAATAATTTTTTCGGGCTTATCATGCTTTAAATAATCGCCATTTACAACAAAAAAATCTGCTTCATGCTTAATATTTTGAGTTGCCACTGGATTGAAATAACTTTTTCCGAATGATAAATGGTAAATGGCATCAAGCACGTTGGTTTTTCCAATACCATTATTTCCAACAATGCAGTTTATTTTTTCATTGAATGAAAATGTTTTGCTGTCAAAATTTTTATAGTTGAGTAACGAAAGTGATTTTAAAATCATACAAAAAGTAACTTAAAGTCTTTTATAATTGCATTTGTGATAAAAGACAATATAAATTATTCAAAAATAACAAATAAATAACCTTTTAATTATGAAGAAAAATTATATTTTTGCGACGCATTAAAAAAGAATTTATGGCCACTTATAATAAGAGAGGATACAAACCAAAAAACAAGGAAGAGAAAGCGCAGAATATTGAAACTGGTTCAACTACGGCTGAAGTTTTTAATACCCTTGACCAAACAGCTTCAAAAACAGAAGCTTTTGTTGAAAAGAATCAAAAATATATTTTTGTAATCATTGGATTGGTTGCAGCAGTTGTTTTAGGATATTTAGGTTACACGGAGTTTATAGCTAAACCTAAACAGTCAACAGCTATGAATGATATGTTTCAAGCTCAAAAATATTTTGATCAAGCTGTAAATGCTGTTGAAAAAGATTCATTGTTCAATTTAGCTTTAAATGGTGGAGAAGGTAAATTTGGTATGTTAGATATTATTGAAGAATATAGTGGTACACCAGCAGCCAATTTAGCTAACTATTATGCTGGAACTGCATATTTAAGACTGAAAGACTATAAAAATGCTATTGAACATTTAAATGTTTTTTCAAGTGATGACGAAATATTGGCGCCATTAGCTAAAGGAAATATAGGTGATGCATTTGTTCAATTAAATCAATTGGATGATGCTTTAGATTATTATGAACAAGCAGCAAAAATGCGCGATAATGATTATACTACACCAATGTATTTATATAAAGCAGGAACTATATCTTTAGAGTTGGGTAAACCAGATCAAGCATTAACCTATTTTGAAACGATAAAAGAAAAATATCCAAAAGCTTCTGAAATGGCAATGGTTGAAGTATTAATTGGCAAAGCAAAAGTGTTGGCTAATAAATATTAATTATGGCTACGGCAAATAATAATTTATCAGTTTATGATAAAACAACAATCCCAAGCGCGAATAAATTTCGGTTTGGGATTGTTGTTTCAGAATGGAATGCAACTATAACAGAAGGCCTATATAAAGGCGCTTATGAAACCCTGATTGAGAATGGAGTTTTACCAAGCAATATTATTCGTTGGAATGTTCCTGGAAGTTTCGAACTTATTTATGGGTGCAAAAAAATGCAAGAGCAACTTGTTAATGCTGTAATTGCCATTGGTAGTGTAATTCAAGGTGAAACAAAACATTTTGATTTTGTTTGTGAGGCTGTCTCTCAAGGAATAAAAGACCTAAATGTGATGAATGAAACTCCGGTGATTTTTTGTGTGCTCACAGACAACAATATGCAACAAGCCATGGATCGTTCTGGCGGAAAACATGGCAATAAAGGTACCGAAGCTGCTGTAGCTGCTATTAAAATGGCAGACTTACGTGTAAGAAGCTAAATTAATTTTGGTTTAAAAATTCAGTTAAATTCTCTATAATTGTTTCCTTTTGTTAACAATTTTTGGCATTTCCTTTTACGGTTTCTATCTATTTTTAAGTATTTTTGAAGGATATGCAATAAATGTATTTTGTTAAAACCAAGAAAGAATAAATCATTTAGTTATACACCTAGATTTTCCAAAGATGTAGAATCTAATTCTAATAAAAAGGAAGTTCCTGAATATGGAGATTTTAGTTCTAAATGGAGAAATAATCAAGGGCTAAGCAATCATAAACTAAAAAAAGGGCTGTCATTACCTTTGTTATTACTTGTTTTAGTTTTTATATTAATCTGCATGTACTTGTTAGATATTAAAGCTAAATAGCTTTATATTAATTGTTATGGGAATATTCAAATTAAGAAAAAATAAAAAATTTAGTTATACGCCTCGTCATTTTGATGATAAAGGAGAAGGAAATCCCTTTGAAATAAAACACAAATTTGATGATTTTAGAAAAACCGTAAATAATACAGGGTTGAAGACTAAAATTAATAATGCACTTGACGATTTAAAAACTAACCCAGATAAAACAGCCAACCGAAGAATTTTAATAATAGTATGTATTCTTATTTTGGTGTTTCTGTTTATCATAGATTTTGATTTGGCAATATTCTTCCCTAAAAAATAAATGGCAGACATTATACAATTATTACCTGATCATGTAGCAAATCAAATTGCAGCTGGCGAGGTTGTGCAACGTCCTTCTTCGGTAGTTAAAGAATTGCTTGAAAACGCCATTGATGCAGAAGCAACCATTATAAAACTTATCATTAAAGATGCTGGTAAAACACTGGTTCAGGTAATTGACGATGGTAAGGGAATGAGTGTTACCGATGCCAGATTGAGTTTTGAGCGCCATGCAACCTCAAAAATAAGAACAGCAGATGATTTATTTCAATTACATACAAAAGGATTTCGTGGTGAAGCTCTTGCAAGTATTGCAGCCATTGCACATGTGGAGCTGAAAACCAAACAATCCCACGATGAAGTTGGAATCACTATTGTTATAGAAGGAAGTAATATTACTTCTCAAGATGTTGTAGTAACTCCAAAAGGAACGTCGATTTCTGTTAAAAACTTATTTTTTAATATTCCAGCAAGACGAAATTTTTTAAAGTCTAATACTGTGGAATTACGTCATATAATTGATGAATTTCATAGAGTAGCTTTAGCGCATCCAGGTATTTCATTCCTGTTTTACAATAATGGCAGTGAAATATTTAATTTACCAATTAGTAATTATAGGCAACGTATTGTTAGTATTTTTGGAAGTAAAACCAATGAAAAACTGGTTCCTGTTACTGAAGATACAGAAGTGCTTAAAATATCTGGCTTTGTAGGTAAGCCGGAATTTGCAAAAAAAACTCGAGGAGAGCAGTATTTTTTTGTAAACGATAGATTTATAAAAAGTGCTTATTTAAATCATGCCATAAATTCAGCTTTTGATGGATTGCTTAAAAATGGCTTGCATCCCAGTTATTTTTTATATTTAACGGTTAATACACAAAGCATAGACATTAATATTCATCCAACAAAAACTGAAATTAAGTTTGATGATGAGCATACTTTATATGCTTTATTACGTTCAGCAGTAAAACATAGTTTGGGACAATTTAATATTGCTCCTGTTTTAGATTTTGAACGTGATCCAAATCTTGATACACCTTACAGCTATAATCAAAAAGAGATTAGTTCACCTGATATTGAAGTTGACAGAACGTTTAATCCCTTTAAGGAAGATTATAAGTCAGGTAAGCAAATAACGGCTTTTAAAAAGCAGACTATAAATAATTGGGACAGCTTATACGTTGGTTTAGAATCGAAAGGCACTAAAACTGAGCAAGATTTTAGTGAAGTACATTTTGAAAGTAATAATGATTCAGAATCTTTATTTGATGATGATAAACTTGATACGGTTCAAACAACTTATCAGCTTCATAATAAGTATATTGTAAGTACCATAAAGTCAGGTATGATGATTATGGATCAGCATAGAGCACATCAACGAATTTTGTATGAAGACTTTTTAGAAAATCTAACGGTTAAAGGAGCTTCTAGCCAACAACTATTATTCCCTTTGCTGCTTCATTTTTCAAAACAAGAAATAGAGATTATTAAACAGTTAAAAGAAGATCTTGAACATACCGGTTTTATATTTTCAAACGTTACTAATGAAACCATTGAAATTACAGGTGTACCTATTAGCATTCCAGAAAGTGAAGTGTCAATTATTTTGGAGCAATTAATAAGTGATGTTGAAAATGAAGTGCCAGATAGTAATTTTAGTGTTACAGATTTATTAGCAAAATCATTAGCAAAAAGCTTGGCAATTAAAAATGGACAACCACTTAAAAAAAGTGAACAAGAGCATTTAGTAAACAGTTTGTTTGCTTGTAAAGAACCCAATGTATCTCCTACTAATAGAACAACTTTTGTTACTATGAGTGTAGACGAATTGGATAAAAAATTTATTTAAATATGATTCGACTATCAGATACCGTAAAGCATTTATTAATCATTAATGTGCTTATGTTTATTGGAACATTAACTATAGGAAATGGCACCTTGTTTTATGATTTATTTGCATTACATTTCCCCAAAAATCAAACATTTGAGTATTGGCAAATTATAACCCATATGTTTATGCATGGTGGAGTAACACATATTTTATTTAATATGTTTGCTTTGTGGATGTTTGGTACACCTGTTGAACAATATTTAGGAAGTAAAAAGTTTTTATTTATATACTTATCGGCAGGTTTAGGAGCAGTTGCTTTACAAGTAGGTTATTATTATTTTAACTTTTTACCATCTTATGCAAACTTAATTGAATCTGGTATTACAGCAGATGAAATAACTCATATGCTTAGTAATAATGAAGTAATACAAGGAGTTACTCAAGCGCAGTTTGCAAATCTTCAAAATATATTCCCCATTTTTAATGCAACTATGGTTGGTGCATCAGGATGTATTATGGGGATTTTAGTAGCTTTTGGTATGATGAACCCAGAGGCAAGATTGATGATGATTTTTTTACCAATTCCTATTAAGGCTAAATATTTTATTCCAGGTATTATTATATTAGATTTAATTTCTGGAGTTACTGGTCAATCGTTTTTCAGTCCAAGTAATACAGCATACATGGCACACGTTGGTGGTGCATTAACAGGATTCATCATTATGTGGTATTGGAAAAAAAACCAGTTTAATAAAAACCGTTGGTATTAATGACGCTCTCACAAGACATAAAATCAAAATTATCTCGACTCAATGTTTTAGAAAAAATTATTGTTGTTAATGTGGTTGTTTTCCTTTTTGGATTATTGCTTCAGTTAATTCAAAACACTTTTCATCAGTCAAGTTTGTCATGGTTTGAGCTTCCAAGTGATTTTTCAGATTTTATTTTAAAACCCTGGTCTATCATTTCATATGCGTTTATTCATTATGATTTTTTACATATTCTCTTTAATATGTTATGGTTGTATGTTATTGGCGAATTATTTCTAAATTTATTCAATCCAAAACTAGCGTTAAATGTTTATTTTTTAGGAGCTATAAGTGGTGGTCTTTTGTTTATGCTTTGTTATACGTTGTTTCCTCAAGTATTTATGACAGGAAATAGATTGGTTGGAGCATCGGCATCTGTAAGAGCATTGTTAATTTTTTTATGTGCCTATTTACCAAATAAAGAAATACGTTTTTTTACCTTTAATTTGAAACTTTGGTATTTTGGTTTAGGAATTGTTATTATTGATGTTTTAGGACTTTTTGGAACTAATGCAGGTGGAAATCTGGCTCATATTGGAGGCGCGTTTTTAGGATATATTTATGCGATTCAATTAAAAAAAGGGAACGATATTGGTAAAGGTTTTGAACGTTTTATGGATTGGGTTGTAAGTATTTTTAAATCAACAAAAAAATCACCATTAAAAACGGTTCACAAAAATAAATCAAAAGTTGGTGGTTATACTAAAACAGATTTTGATCAGTTTAATAACCAGAAGAAGATTGATGTTATTTTAGATAAAATAAGTAAAAGCGGTTATGATAGTTTAACTTCAGAAGAAAAAGAATTTCTTTTTAGGTCTGGTAAATAAATAATATGAAGAAGTTGCAACTTTTTGATAAAATTGTATTTGTTTTTAATGCAATTGTTGCAACAGTTCTTCTATTGTCTTTTATTTTACCTTTTGTACCACCAAAAGCATTTTCATTTCTTTCGGTACTAAGTTTAAGTGTGCCAATACTTATTCTGTTTAATGTGTTGTTTTTTTTCTATTGGTTGTTCAAACTAAAAAGGCAACTTCTCTTATCGCTTTCTATACTTTTTATTGGGTATCTGTTTTACGGATCTTTATATAAGTTTTCATCTTCAAAAAATATAGATAGTGAGAATGATATTAAGGTCATGAACTTTAATGTGCGGTTGTTCAACCTTTATGATTGGATTAAAGAGAAGGATGTAGATCTTAAAATCGTAAACTTCATTAAATCCCAAGCACCCGATATTTTGTGCATTCAAGATTACCACCCCAATTCTAAAATTGATTTTTCGTTCTTTAAATATAAGCATGTTGAACTTTCAGGAAAAGCAATACAGAACGGACAAGTTATTCTTTCAAAATACCCAATTATAAATTCTGGGTCTTTGGAGTTTCCAAACACAGCCAATAATGCCATATTTGCTGATGTGGTTAAAGGCAAAGACACCATTAGGGTTTATAATATCCATCTCCAATCTTTAAAGATTGATACCGATGTTGAAAAGCTTAAAAACGAAAACACTTCCAGGCTATTTAGACTTGTGGAAAACACATTTAAGAGGCAGCAATTTCAATCAGAATTATTTTTGCTTCATAAAAACCAATGTAAGTATAAAATAATTATTTGCGGCGACTTTAATAATACAGCCTATTCATATGTTTATAGAAAAATTAAAGGCGATTTAAATGATACGTTTAAAGAAGCAGGTAATGGTTTTGGTAGAACTTATGACTTTAAATTTTTCCCTGTAAGAATTGATTTTATTTTCGCAGATGATGCCTTTATAGTAAATAAGTTTAAAACTTTTGATGAACATTTATCAGACCATTATCCAATAATGACTTCACTTGGTTTAAAAAAATAAAAGGGTTTACATTAACGAGCAATCTACCACATCAGAAATGATATGAATTACTAAACCTAAAGCGACTAAACGGGTTTTTTTAGGAAATAGAAGAACGATATATAACCCAATGGCATAATAGGAGTGTAATGGATGAAAATTAATGCTGCATCTATTGGGGTTAAAAATAGGGTTAGCTAGGAGATGATCTACATCAATCCACAAACCAGATAGCATAATTAAAAAAGCTTGAATCCACATTTTTCTATAAGCTGCTAATGCAACCAATAACGGTATGAATACATGACACCCATAATGAATATACGTTTGAAGCATTAGGGAGTTTTTATAGTTTGTGATTCTAAATAATTAAGGGCATTAGGGCCTTCGTTAAACAACAAATCTAAAATGCTTAAGTTATTTAAAAAGCCATGTTTTGTATCAAAAACCTGAGTATAAGGTTCAAATAAAGGTTCTTCAGTTTTTGCATTGACTAAAAACCTGAAGTCAATTTTGTCTTCAACATTTTTTTGATAATTCTCTGCTTTTAAATAATCAATTTCTAGTTGCAAACAATCGCAAATTGTTTCAAAACATTTTAAATTAAAATCTAAAATAAAGTTGGTTTTCGTTTTAAATAAAGGTTGAAGTTCATCTTCATAATATTCAAAAAAAGGAGATGTTCTGTATGCTGATAATAATGATTTCCAATGTAAATCTTGCCAATTGGTTTCTTGTGAAATTTTTACATCACGGTATTTTTGACGATTTTTTTGTGTGTGAATCACAGGAATATTCAACAATAATTTTCCGTTTGCAGCATAAATGTAAGTTCTATTTCTATAAGTTTGCTTTAAGAAATTATCATCAGTCTCAAACGTTACACTTTCAGCTTTTGCAATAGCTACAAAATGTGCAATGTTTGGAAAGTATGTGGGATGTATTAAAATGTTCATGTGTTTAGTTGTTTGTTGTTAAGTTGCAAGCCACTAAACACCTTAACAAATACACAAATTAACTGTTAGCTCTTTTGCGTCTTCTCCATTTGTTAACACCTGTCCAACCTAAAACAACTACTAAAAAAGGAATAAGGTATGAAACTGGCTGACCACTTCCTCCAACGGTTGTAAACAATCTGTTCCAACGTATTTTATCAAATCCTTTGCCATTGGTATTCCAACTCATCCAAACAAATACAGGTTTACCAACAACGTGATCAAAAGGCACAAATCCCCATGCTCTTGCATCTTGTGAGTTATGACGGTTGTCACCCATCATCCAATAATAATCCTGTTTAAAAGTATAAGTGGTTGCAACTTTGCCATTTATTAAAATCTGGTTTCCTTGAATCTCTAAAGTATTACCTTCATATGCAGTAAGAACTCGTTTATAAAGCGGTAAAACATTCAAATTAATATCAATGGTTTTTCCCGCTTGAGGAATGTAAAGTGGTCCAAAAAAATCATTATTCCAATTGTAGTCTGGATTTTGAGGAAAAATATTTGAATCACGTTTTCCTTTCTCTTCTTTTAAAGGGGTGATGCTTTTTACATTTGGATGATTTTTGAATTTACTCAAATCTTCATCTGTAATAGCAGGAAAATAACTAACCGATCTATCTTGATTGTATTGAGGAAAATCAGTAATATTATACCTGCTTGCTAATTGATAGTTGTTAAATGCACCGCCATTAGTTTCAATCATATATGAAAACTGAAGTTTTGCGCGTTCAGGTAATACATTTTGTTTTCCGTTAATATAAACATAGCCATCTCTTACTTCTAACGAATCTCCAGGAAGTCCAACACAACGCTTTACATAATTGGTTTTTTTGTCAATAGGCTTGTAGTAAAATTTATCTGTATGTCTCATATCCAGCATAGTATCAACAGGCCAGTTAAAAACAACGATATCATTATGCTTAATTTTTTGAAAACCAGGAATTCTCAAATAAGGTAATTCATATTTAGATGCGTATGATTTTATTTTTAACCCTGGAATAGTATCATGAACCATTGGTGCTGCAATAGTTGTCATAGGTACTCTAGCGCCATAATGAAATTTACTTACAAACAAGAAATCCCCAACTAATAAAGTTTTTTCTAAGGAAGATGTTGGAATTGTAAATGGTTGAATAAAATAAGTATGAACAATTGTAGCAGCAACAATGGCAAATAAGATGGAGCTAACCCAATCACCTAAACCTGTTCTTGGATGTAAACTTCTGCCTTCAACATATTTTACATCAGCTACATAGTTTAAATAAAAATTATAAAAACCTAAAGTAGCAACTGCTAAAAAGGTATCAACATTGGAGTTTTTACCAAAACTTCTCGCTGTTTCTACCCAAACCACAGCGAACATGATGAGATTAACAATAGGAAGAAATAATAAAATAGTCCACCACCAAGGTCTGTTTATAATTTTCATTAAAATAACTGCATTGTAAACTGGAATAAATGCTTCCCATGCTTGTTTACCAGCTTTTATATATAATTTCCATGTACCTAAACCATGAATTAATTGAATTACTAAGAAAAATATAAACCATTGCATTAATGTCATAATTATAAATTTTTATTGTTAGTGGTTACAAATTTTTAAATGTTACTTGATTTAAAAATCTTAACCAATATTTAACACATCATTCATTGTGAAAACTCCTGTTCTTCCTTCAATCCATTCTGCCGCAATAACAGCACCTAGAGCAAAACCTTGTCTGTTATGAGCCATATGTTCTATAGTGATAGTGTCAACATCACTTTTGTAGGTAATGGTGTGCGTGCCGGGAACATCTTCAATACGTTTTGCAGTAATTGGAATTGTTTTTTCTTTATTTTCGTCAAGCTTCCAACTTTCATAACCAGAATGTTCAGCAATAATACCATTTGCTAATGAAATTGCTGTTCCACTTGGAGCATCTAATTTTTGAGTATGATGAATTTCTTCTAAACTTACATTGTATTGTTTAAGGTTACTCATCATTTTAGCTAAATTTTTATTGAGTTCAAAAAAGATATTAACCCCTAAACTAAAATTGGAAGCATAAATAAATGCGCTTTGTTTTTCATTGCAAAGAGCAACAGCTTTATCATAATCTTGCAACCAACCTGTTGTTCCAGAAATGACTGGTACTTTATGATTTATACAATTTGAAATATTATTAAATGCAACTGTTGGAATGCTGAAATCTATAGCAACATCTGCTTTGGTTATATCATAGTCATAATCTTCTTTGTCAACAGTAAGAACAATTGTATGTCCTCGTTGAATAGCTATTTGTTCAATGGTCTTTCCCATTCTTCCGTAACCAAGTAAAGCTATTTTCATTGTTTGAAATATTAAAATTTTAAATTTAAAGTTAGGCCAACATCACTTTTCGCATCTAATTCATTTACTTTAAAATGTGGAAATAAAGTTAAATTTTCATTGACATTATATTGTAAAAGATGCGCATCCACATTAGCATCAATAATATTAAGCGCATAAATTCCAATGGTAACTAAAAGAGAAACTTCTTTGTTTTTTCTGTAAAATTTTTGTGCTCTTTGTAATCCGTCTAAAGTAATTCTATTATAAAATTCATCATCTTCAAAGCCGGCTAACCTACTTTTGTAGGCATCTCTATATCTTTTATATTCTTTATTGTTTGTAGTATAAAAATAAATTCCAGTTCCCAAAGCCCCATAAACAATAGGTATTTTCCAGTATTTTTTATTATAAGCTTGCCCTAGGCCAGGTAGTACAGCTGAATAAAATGCTGCTTTTGCTGGGGATAATGGGTTAATAGGCTCTTGAATTTTAGTAACATTTTCAACAGTTAATGTATCTCTTGTTTTTTTATTCTTTTTGTCTTGCCCAAATAATGATACACATAACAAAAGGAAGAATACATTGACTATTAAGAATTTATTTAGCACGTTCCACTAATTTTTTAAGGCGATTAAAATCTTCTTCTGAATGAAAAGGAATCGTAATTTTTCCTTTTCCGTTTTTAGAAACTTTAACGTCAATTTTGTGCCCAAAGTATTCAGAAAATTCTTTTATACCGTTTTTGATGAAATCTGGAACTTCGGAACCTTTTTCAACTTTAGGAGACTCTTTAGTATTTTCAGAATTATTATAGTTTCTTACCAAATCTTCAGTTTCTCTTACTGAAAGTTTATTTGATAAAATACTTTCATAGATATCAAGTTGAACAGTTTGGTCTTCAATAGTAATGATAGCACGACCATGCCCCATGGAAATAAATCCATCACGCATTCCGGTTTGAATGATTGGATCGAGTTTTAATAAACGTAAATAGTTTGCTATAGTTGAACGTTTTTTACCTACTCGGTCACTCATTTGTTCTTGAGTAAGGTTAATTTCATCAATTAATCGTTGATAAGAAAGTGCAATTTCAATAGGATCTAAATCTTGTCGTTGAATATTTTCAACTAAAGCCATTTCTAATGATTCCTGATCATTAGCTATCCTTATATAAGAAGGAATAGTTTCTAAGCCAATAAGTTTTGAAGCTCTAAAACGTCGTTCCCCAGAAACTAACTGATAGCTATTAAACCCTAATTTTCTAACAGTAATTGGCTGAATAACACCCAATTCTTTTATTGAAGAAGCTAACTCGCGAAGCGTTTCTTCATTAAAATTGGTTCTTGGTTGAAAAGGGTTTACATCTATAGAATCAATATCTAGCTCAACAATATTGCCAATCACTTTATCTGCATTCTTGTCCTGAACAGATTGAATATCGTTACTTGGGTCTTTTAAAAGTGCAGATAAGCCTCTTCCTAAAGCCTGTTTTTTGGTTGCTTTAGCCATGTTTTAAGAGTTTTTATTGATAATTTCTTTTGCCAAACTTAAGTAATTTGTTGCACCTTTACTACTAGCGTCGTATTTAATTATATTCTCACCATAACTAGGAGCTTCACTTAAGCGCACATTTCGTTGAATAATGGTTTGGAAAACCATATTATTAAAATGTTTTTGAACTTCTTCTACCACTTGATTTGACAGTCTTAATCTGGCATCATACATCGTTAAAAGCAAGCCTTCAATATCTAATTCAGGATTATGTATTTTTTGAACACTTTTTATGGTATTTAAAAGTTTACCTAAGCCTTCTAAGGCAAAATATTCACATTGTATAGGTATAATGACTGCATCAGCAGCAGTCAATGCATTTAAAGTAAGTAATCCTAGTGAAGGAGCACAATCAATTAAAATATAGTCATATTCATTTTTAATTTCTGCTAAAGCTTTTTTAAGCATGTATTCTCTTTCATCCTTATCAACAAGCTCTATTTCAATAGCAACAAGGTCAATATGCGAAGGAATAATGTCTAAATTTGGCGTATCTGTTGATATTACAGCTTCTTTGGCAGAATTTGAATGTTCCAAAAGCTGGTAGGTTCCAATTTCAACAGTCTCAACATTAATTCCTAATCCAGATGTTGCATTTGCTTGAGGGTCAGCATCTATAAGTAACACTTTTTTTTCAAGAACTCCTAGCGAAGCTGCTAAATTGATAGACGTTGTTGTTTTTCCTACACCGCCTTTTTGGTTAGCAATTGCAATGATTTTACCCATTAATGATTTGGTTTTATAAACGGTAAAAATACAATTATTTATGAGGAATAAAAATCCATTTTGTTAACATTAATTCAGTTTTTTAATACTCTTTAAATAACAATAATGCTTATACGGTTTTTATATTCTTATTAGATTATGTAAGAATTTTCAATAATTAACAATTATTTAAGATTGTAAACTCTATATTTATAGATAAATTTAAAAATAATCAAATGAAAAGCATCAATCACTTTTTTAAAATTTCTTTGTCCATTTCTTTATTGTGTTTACTGTCTTTAACTACATCAGCTCAAATTAAAAAAACAGCTAGTGTTGAAGGTATAAACGAATATGTTTTAGACAATGGTTTAAAGGTATTATTATTTCAAGATAATTCTTCTCAAACCATTACTGTCAATATCACCTATCAAGTAGGTTCTCGCCATGAGGGTTATGGTGAAAAAGGTATGGCTCATTTATTAGAACACATGGTATTTAAAGGCACTCCAAATCACCCAAACATTCCTGAAGAATTATCATCCCATGGGGCAAGGCCTAACGGTACAACATGGTATGACAGAACTAATTATTTTGAAACGGTAAATGCTACTGATGAAAATTTAGATTGGGCTTTAGATTTAGAATCAGACAGAATGGTTAATTCTTACATTGCAAAAAAAGATTTAGAATCAGAGTTTACTGTAGTTAGAAATGAATTTGAGATGGGCGAAAACTCGCCTTCTGGAGTTTTAATGGAAAAAGTAATCAGTAGTGCGTATTTATGGCATAATTATGGGAAATCTACCATAGGAAATCGATCAGATATTGAACGTGTTCCTATAGAAAATTTGCAAGCATTTTATAAAAAATATTATCGCCCAGATAATGCTGTGTTAATGATTACTGGAAAATTTGATCCGGATAAAACACTAGCTCTCGTTCAAAAAAAGTTTGGGTCTATTAAAAATCCTGAAACTCCTATAAGAGATGTTCCAACAATTGAGCCTGCTCAAGATGGTGAAAAACGTGTAACTCTTAGTAGAGTTGGAGATTTGCAAATAGTATCTGTACTGTATCATACACCAGCAGGATCTCATGAAGATTATGCTGCACTTCAAGTTGCAGAAGAAATTCTTACTGATGAATCATCTGGAAGACTATATAAAGCTTTGGTTAATGAGAAAAAAGCTTCAGGTATATGGTCCTTTTCACCTTTCACAAAAGAACCATCGTTTTTGTATATGAATGTAGATGTGCCATCAGACAAATCATTATCTGAAGCAGAATCTACAATTTTAAACCTTTTAGATAATTTATCAAGTAATCCTGTTACGGAAGAAGAGATAAACCGTGCAAAATCAAATATTTTAAAGCAATATGACCAGATTTCTAGAAATTCAGCTTATTTAGGAACTTATATGAGTGAATTTATTGGAGCTGGAGATTGGAGATTATCTTTTATCCAACGTGATAGGATTGAAAAAATGACTGTTGATAAAGTAAACGCAGCTATTCAAAGATACTTAATCAATACCAATAGAACTGTTGGAGAATTCATTCCTACCAAAACACCTATTCGTGTCGAGATAGAACATACTGAAGGATTGACAGATCTGGTTACCAACTACAAAGGTAAAGAAGGTTTAGGAATGGGAGAAGCTTTTGATGTTTCCTATGATAACATTCAAAAAAGATTCGATACAGGAGTTCTTCAAAAGAAACCAATAGAATATGGATTTATTAAAAAAGATAATCGTGGAGAGACAGTTACGTTGTCTTTTGCAATAAGAAATGGAAAATTAGAAGACCTTATGAATAAAGGTTTAGTAGCTAGTTATACTGCAAGAATGTTGAATAAAGGCACTACAACAAAATCGCGACAAGATATTGAAGATAAATTAAGTGCTATAAAATCATCTGTATATTTTAGTGGCTCTAATGGACGTTTAACAGCTAATATAATAAGTACTAAAGAAAATTTAACTGAGGCTTTAAGTTTAATGACAGACATGATAAAAAATCCTGTTTTTGATGCTGAGGAATTAGAAAAAATGAAAACTCAGGCTTTGGCCTCAATTGAAGAGAACAAAACAGAACCTCAGTTTTTAGCATCCAGAAAAATCGGGTTAATCAATCAGAAATATCAAAAAGGGCATCCATTGTATAATATGACTATTGATGAAGAGGTTGACGCTATTAAAAATGTTTCAGTAGCCGATTTAAAAGATTATCATAAGAATTTCTATGGAATTTCAAATAGTGCAACATTAACGGCTATTGGAAATATTGATGAACAAAGTTTAAAAGACTATTTTGATAAAGAATACAGTGATTATAACTCTAATTTGGCATTTTCTCCAGTTAAAGACGAATTTAGTGAAAATGTTCCTGCAAATGAGCAGATATTAACGCCAGATAAAAAGAATGCATTTACATTAGGAACATTATCTTTTGAATGTAGCCAAGATGATGATGATTATGCTGCTTTACAAATAGCTGGTGAAATTTTAGGTGGAGGATTTTAAACTCCAGAATAGCCACTCGTTTGCGTCAACAAGAAGGTGTGAGCTATGGGGCAGGAGGTGCTGTGAGAGTTGATGATGATAAATCAAATAAAAATTCCAGAGCTTTTATTTATGCTATCTATGCTCCAGAAAATGCAGCTAAAGTTCAAACAGGTTTTAAAGAAGAAATAGCGCGTTTTATTGATGGTGGTATTACAGAAGAGGAATTAAAAAGTGCCGTTAATGGATGGGTTCAAGAACAGAATGTTTCTAGGGCAAAAGACAATGAACTTTTAAGACTGCTAAATAACAATATGTACTATGACAGAGATATGATGTTTCAAAAAAGTATTGAAGATAAAGTTACTGCATTAACAGTACAAGATGTTAACGCAGCAATCAAAAAATATTTTAAAACTTTAGATAATTGGACTGTTGTAAATGCAGGTGATTTTGAAAATTTTGAAATTAAAAATGGTGATAAAAAGGTAGATTAGTATAAACCTTTTGAAAAAAAATAAATCCAGTTAGATTATTTCTGACTGGATTTTTTCATTTCAATCAATTAAAATCTCTAAAATCTTTATGGCTGCTTCACTAATTTTGGTTCCAGGGCCAAATACGGCTACAGCACCAGCATCAAATAAAAATTGATAATCTTGTTTGGGTATCACACCACCTACAATAACCATAATATCATCTCTGCCATACTTTTTAAGTTCTTCAATAACTTGAGGAACCAAAGTTTTATGTCCAGCAGCTAAAGAGGAAACTCCTAATATATGTACGTCGTTTTCAATAGCTTGTTTTGCAACTTCTTGGGGTGTTTGGAATAATGTTCCAATATCAACATCAAAACCAACATCGGCATAACCAGTAGCCACTACTTTTGCTCCTCTGTCATGACCATCTTGCCCCATTTTTGCAATCATAATTCGAGGTCTTCTACCATCTTGTTCAGCAAAAATATCAGCAAGTTCTCTTGCTTTTTTAAATGATGCATCGTCTTTGATTTCTTTACTGTACACGCCGCTAAATGATTTAATTTGAGCTTTATATCTTCCAAAAACAACTTCAAGAGCATCACTTATTTCACCAAGTGTTGCTCGTTCTCTGGCTGCTTCAATAGCTAAAGCTAATAAATTTTGGTTTCTTAAACGAGCAGCTTCAGTTAATTTTGTTAATGCAGAATTTACTTTAGCAGAATTGCGTTCGGTTTTAATTCTGTTCAAGCGTTCTATTTGTTGTGCTCTTACGGTTTGATTATCTACTTCAAGAGTTTGTATAGGGTCTTCTTCTTCAAGTCTATATTTATTAACGCCAACAATAATATCTTGTCCAGAATCAATACGTGCTTGTTTTCTTGCAGCTGCCTCTTCGATTCGCATTTTTGGTATTCCGGCTTCAATAGCTTTTGTCATACCACCTAATTCTTCTACTTCTTCTAAAAGAGACCAAGCTTTTTGAGCAATGTCATGTGTTAAGGATTCTAAATAATAACTTCCTGCCCAAGGGTCTACTGTTTTAGTTATTTTGGTTTCTTCTTGTAAAAATATTTGAGTGTTTCTAGCAATTCTGGCAGAAAAATCTGTTGGTAATGCAATGGCTTCATCTAATGCATTAGTATGTAAACTTTGAGTGCCACCAAAAGCAGCAGCAGCAGCTTCAATACAGGTTCGCGCTACATTATTAAATGGGTCTTGTTCAGTTAAACTCCAACCACTAGTTTGACAATGTGTTCTGAGGATAAGAGATTTTTCATCTTTTGGATTGAATTGCTTCACTATTTTAGCCCAAAGCATACGAGCCGCACGCATTTTAGCAATTTCCATAAAATGATTCATTCCAATCGCCCAGAAAAANNAAGCGTATAAGCCAATTCAATATCGCAAGTGGCGCCAGCTTCTTGCATATGGTATCCAGAAATACTAATGCTGTTAAACTTGGGCATGTTTTTGCTGGTATATTCAAAAATATCAGAAATGATTTTCATAGAAGGTGTTGGCGGATATATGTAAGTATTTCTTACCATAAATTCCTTAAGAATATCATTTTGTATGGTTCCTGATAAATCGGATTGTTTTACACCTTGTTCTTCAGCAGCTACAATGTAAAAAGCTAAAATGGGCAATACTGCACCATTCATGGTCATTGAAACCGACATTTTGTCTAATGGAATCTGATCGAAAAGTATTTTCATATCCTCAACAGAATCGATAGCAACTCCAGCTTTTCCAACATCTCCAACAACACGTTCATGATTGCTATCATAACCTCTGTGTGTTGCTAAATCAAAAGCTACAGATAAACCTTTTTGTCCTGCAGCTAAATTTCTTCTATAAAAGGCGTTACTATCTTCGGCTGTTGAAAAACCGGCATATTGACGTATTGTCCATGGTTTTTGAACATACATAGTTGCATATGGGCCTCGAAGAAAGGGAGCAATGCCTGCACCAAAATTTAAATGGTCAATGTTTTTTAAATCGTCAGCATTATAGGTTGATTTCAAGCCAATAGTCTCAGCAGTTAAAAAAGGATTTCCAGAGGACTCTTTTTCACTGACAGTTTTAATGTTTATTTTGAGATGCTGAAGATTTTTTCTTGCCATGTTTAAATTGTTAAATTACTTAGTAATATTAAAATCTACTTTAGGTTTTTCTTTTTCAACTTGAGTGAAATCCACATCAAAAAGTTTTGCATAAAACAAATCAAAAGCTACATATGCTGCTAAATATTTATCGCTTAAAGTTAAGCTGTAACTTGTTGCTAAAGGAGTTCCAAATAATTTCGGACTCATACTGTTAGTTGATAATAAAGCGTTTAATGTGGTTTTTAAATCTTGATTGATTATGTTTTGTGAAATACAATGCATCAAATCGCTATTATAATTTAAGTGGCTTTTTGGGTTGTTTAAATCCCACAATTCAGTATCTTCTTTTAAGGCTTCAAATACTTTTAGTGTGTGTTCAGAAGCTATTTCTTTATAATTTGCCCTATTAAAAACAGACAGTCTAACAAACTGAGAATAGGCTGTTAACAAGCTTTTGTTTCCTTTACCGTAAAAATTTAAGATATCATTTTCAAAACTATAGAGTGCTTCGTTGTATAATTTTGAGTTTGCATTTTTACAAGCTAAAGCTACTGGCTTGTCAGCAAATTCAAATTCTGTAAATGTTTTTTCTTTTTTACAACTTGTAATATTAAGTACAAGGAATAAAGCAATAAGGTAAAATTTAGTGTTCATTCTAGTCTTCTTTTTTTAATCGTTCTTGTTCTAGTTTTTCTGCTAATCGTTTTTCAATTATAGGTTCAATTAGCGTTTTTCTTTGATTTGTTTTTACAAAAGGATAAAGTTCAAGTTCATGTTTCATTTTATCATTAGGATTTGGGTACTTGTTGCTTCCTAATAAAATATGTTTGCCTTCATTAAATTGTTGCTGTTCTTTTTCAGCACTTTCTTTTATTTTTCTTTGTATAGTTCCTTCTTTAAGTTGCTTAAGAAATCCAGAGTTAGCTTCAATATTTTTAAAAATATCCAGCGATTTTTCAGCCAACTGTTTTGTTAAAGTTTCAATATAATAAGCTCCATCTGAAGGATTGTTTACCTTATCGAAATAACTTTCGTGTTTTAAAACCAATAACTGATTGCGTGCAATGCGTTCACCAAACTCATTGTCTTTATGATAAATAGTATCATACGGTAAATTGCAAATTGTATTGGCACCACCTAAAATAGCACTCATACATTCTGTAGTGGTTCTTAATAAATTGGTATTGTAATCGTAAAGTGTTTTGTTGCGTTTTGTTGGGATTGCAACAATGTGACAATCTGTATTAAAACCATATTCTGAAGCTAAGGTTTCCCAAAGAATCCTAAGTGCTTTAAGTTTAGCTATTTCAAAAAAATAATTTGTACCTACAGCAACATTAAAAATAATTCTAGTTGATTCTTTTTTTTCTTTACTTAAGATGGCATCAAAATGATTTAAATATTCATTGGCTTGAGACAACCCATAAGCTAGTTGCTGAACCATATTAGCACCGGCATTTTGATATAATGCCATGTCAATGCTAATAGTATTTGTTTTGTTTACTATAGATTCAAACTCAACATGGTCATTTTGTAACGTACTAAACCAATTGCCACTTTTTGCGAGGTTACCAATAATATCTGTTTGAATATAAATATTTTCTTTATTTAAAATACCGGAAAACAGGTTGATATATTTTTCTGATAAAAATTGAAATTCAAAGTAAAGTGAAGTAGAAGAAGTGTCAATATTTTCAATGAGGTCTTGAATAGTAACAGTCTCATTTGGAATTAAAAATTTGATACTTTCTGCACCTCTTTCAATAGCATTTAATGCTTTTTTGTTCGATTTTTTTACATCTGCAACAAAAATAGATTGACAGATTTTCCATTGTGTAGCTTTGGTGTTTGAAAGTTTAAATGAATCTTTAAACTCATCAATATGATAAAATGGTTTTATATCAATATCTTCATTGGTTTTCCAAATAAGAGAATCATTATAATCAGCACCTTTAAGGTCAAATTGTATTTTTTGTTTCCACTGTTTTGAGGTTACGGCATCAAATTCATTGAATAATAATTTACTCATTATTTTTTGTTTTTAAACTGTCTTCGTACTCAATAATAAATATTTCTTCACTATCACGTTTCATATAATATTCCTCACGCGCAAATTTTTCAAGACCTTCTTCAGTACTTAATTTTTTAATGGCTTTTTTGTCTTTTTCAATCTCTTTTTGATAGTAATCCTTTTCTGTTTCTAAATCATCGATATCAGAATTCAATTCATGATGAATTAAATAGGAGTTTGCGTCAAAAAAGAGCATCCAAATAATAAACACAGTCAAGATAAGTATAAATACATTTTTGAAAGGTTTTAAATATTTAGATTTATTTTTAAAAATTGACATTTATAGTTTTTGTGTTATTATAGATCGAACAATATCAATAGCAACGTTGTTGTGCTTATTGTTTGGAATAATCATATCAGCATATTCTTTTGTTGGTTCAATAAACTGATCGTGCATAGGTTTTAAAGTATTTTGATAACGAGATAAAACTTCATCAATGTCTCTTCCTCGTTCTGATATATCACGTTTTAATCTTCTTATTAATCTTTCATCTGTATCTGCATGGACAAACAATTTGATGTCAAACATTTCTCTAAGCTCCGCATTAGTAAATATTAATATGCCTTCTACAATCATCACTTTTCTTGGATGTGTAAAAATAGTATCTCCAGTTCTATTATGTTTAACGAAAGAATATACAGGTTGGTGTACAGGGATGCTATTTTTTAGAGATTTTAAATGCTCAACAAGTAAATCAAAGTCAATAGATCTTGGATGGTCAAAGTTAATTTTTATACGCTCATCATAACTTAAATTTGAGGTATCCTTGTAATAAGAATCTTGAGAAATAACACCAACTTCGCCTTCTGGAAGTTCATTGATAATTTTATTAACTACAGTTGTTTTTCCACAACCCGTTCCACCAGCAATTCCAATAATAAGCATGAAAGTTTAATTATAAGATTTCTACAAATTTAAAATTATTTCTTTGTAAAAATTTTTAACCTTGATATTATTTTGTGCACAATGCAACTAGATTTTTTTATAAGTCAAAAAAAGAAAAATATTTAACTTGTTAGAAAAGAAAATTATATATTTGCGCCTCGTAACAAGATAATTGTTTCGGGGTGTAGCGTAGCCCGGTT
>DJWL01000038.1 GCA_002441545.1 Flavobacteriaceae bacterium UBA6231
TAAAAGCTAAAATTTCAGAAGCTTTAAAAGATAAAAACATAGATACTGCAGATAAATTTAAAACCGCCCTGGAGAAAGAAAGTATACAAACTAAATTCATGGAAAACAAGAACGGAATTAGTGGGGTTTCTTTTAGATATCAGAACCAAGCATATAAAGGAACTGATTTAGGTTATAAGTGGAAACAGGTATCTAATGGTTTAGAACAAAATAAAAAATCTTTACAACAAATGAAGGCAAAAGAGCAAAGCGTATATAGTACAAATAAGGAAGATTGGAAAGGAATAGACAAAACAAATCCAAATAATTTTCCTGTTGATTATTCTAAATTCACAAACGAACAACAAAAAGAAATCATGTTTACAAAAGATTATAATAAGGCAATTGAAAATGTTGTAAATCAGCATAAAGAGGAGTACAAAAAAGAGAATTTAGCACCTGATACAGATAGAATTTTCAAAGAAAATGGATTTAAAAAAGAGGGTGACAAGTATATTTTTGAAAAAGACGAACATAGACAGGAAGTCCATAAAAAAGCCTTTGATGTAGCTACTAAACAGGTTAAAGAAAAGCATAGTAAATTTGAAAAAGATGTTGAAAAATATAATAATTTGATGAACACACAGCCAAAGAAAGAACCTTTACTTTTTGGAAAAGAAAAGGTTATCGAAGAAAATTTAAAACTACACAGGGAGAAAAAAGAAGCAGTAAAGCCTGAATTTAAAATTGACAATAACGTTTTAGATGTTAGAACATATCAGATTAATTCTAAGTCGGTTAAAGACAAGTTAAACGACATAAATAAGGAAAATTTTAAATCTGCAGTAGAAAAAGGAAGAGACGAAAAAGGGACAGATAAAAACAATTTAACAATAGAAAAAGAAGAGAAAAAAAGTAAAGGATTAGGAATGTAATTTTATAAGTATGAAAGAAGTAAAACATGAACACGCAAAAGTAGGTAAGAGGGTTAATATTTGGTTAATAATATTTCTATGTATATTATTTGTTATCCATGTAAAAGTTATTACACCGATGTTTAAAGGCTCTTTTCTTTATCCAATAGTTGGGAATATTCCGCTTATAATATTGGGAATTTATCTATATAGAAGATTTAAAAGAAAGTCGATTAAAACAGATGATAAAGTAATTAAAAATTCTGATCCATTAGAATTATTATTAAATGGGAAAGTCAATATTAAAAATCCTTATTCAGGTATTTTCATCTCTGGAGGTGCAGGAAGTGGAAAAAGTAAATCATTGATAGAACCAATCATTTATGATGCAGGTAATAAGAATTTTACAGGCGTTGTATATGACTTTAAATATCCTGAATTAGCGAGATATGTTGAAACAGCATTCGACAGCTCCAAGATTGATAAAAGGTATGTGAATTTCACAGATATGAATTTCACAGATAGAATAAATCCTATAGAACCAGGTTTAATGAGAAATGATAGTTATGCGAGAGAATTCGCATTATCAATACTTGCCAATTTAAACCCTACTATGATTTCTAAACCTGATTTTTGGAGTGATAACAGTTTAGCATTATTAAGCGCAGTATTTTGGTATTTAAAAATTAATGAGCCTCAATACTGTACGCTTCCACACGCTATGAGTTTGATTTTACAACCTGATTTAGAAGCTTTATTGAATATGTTACAGAGTAACGAAAAATGTTCAGATATGATAGCAACTATTTTGACAGCTCACAAGCAAGGCGCACAAAACCAATTATCGGGTGTTATTTCTACATTACAAGTTGCATTATCAAAAATTAATACTGCAGAAATATATTTTGTTACTTCGGAGAGTGATTTTAGTTTGAATCTGAACGACTTTAACAATAAAACTATTTTAGTAGTTGGCAATGAGCCAACATTGGCAAAAACTTATTCCCCAGTCATAGGTTTAATTTTAACCTCAATAAGTAAACAATTAAACCAGCAAAATAAAGAGAAAAGCATCTTTTTAATAGATGAATTCCCGACCGTTTTTATTCCTGAAGTTGAACAATTACCAGCAACAGGAAGAAGTAATAAAGTCGCTACTATTCTAGCCTGCCAAGATATGGCACAAATGGTTGATAAATATGGAAAAGAGAAAGCAGATACAATACTATCTAATTTAGGAAATCAATTTTATGGCAGAACCACGAATCCAGATACTGCAAAACGAGTAAGTACATTATTTGGAAAATCCGACAAACTGATACAATCTGTTAATCAATCTACATCATCAGAAATTTTTGGGACAGACCGCAAGAATACAAGGGGTTCAAGCTATAGTTATCAGGAAAGAGATTTAGTAAAAATTCAAGATGTAGCACAATTAGCGACAGGCTCATTTTACACGATTTTAAGCGAAGGAGAAACAAGGCAAGGCAAAACCTCTATTCCATTAAACAACGCCTTTGTAAAGTCAGATTTACCACAAAAAAGACACGTTACAGAAGAACAAATAGAGAATGTTTTTTCACGTGTAAAAATGGAAGCGAAAGGAATATTATCAAATTATACAATCTAACTTTATGAAAGGATATTTTGTCTACATGTTTTTAAATGAGAAAGAAGAACCTTTGTACATCGGGATTTCTACAAATTTAACTACAAGAATAGAAACACAGCACTTTAAAAGTTTAAACGGAAATTTAAGCCAGGAGTGTATAGCAGAAACACATAGTATTTTATATCATTCTGCCTTATCTCAAGATGATATGAAAATTAAAGAAAGGTATTTAATAAACACTTTGAACCCGAAGTATAACAATAAAATGAATAATGAAAATAGGTTTTCATTCACTATTGAAATGGATTGGAAACTTTATAGTATTGACAAAGAAAATTTAATAGGCAATAGAGAAAACAAGAGTAAGCGCACAAGAATTGGAAATGCTGTTTTTTTTGAAAAACAAGAAATTCACGGGGTATTATTTTTTTATCCAGACCATGAAAATGATGAAAGACTAACGCATGGATGCAATGAGCATGATTATTTTTATTTAATAAATTATAAAAATAAATGGTTCATATGGAGTGTAGAAATTCAAAGAAATGATAGTTCAATCATGTCTTATATAGATATAAATCATATTAATGATTTTGATTCAAAGATAGAGTACAACGAAGACTACATTAAAGAAAAATTTAAAAAGAGTAATTATTTATTTGTAAAATCTAATTTTCCAAATTCAATTTTTAATGAGTATTATTATTACGGAGGAGTAGGGGAACAAAACATATTAAATCCTAAAAAAAGGTTATTTCTTGAGTATAAATTTTTTAAAAAATCTAAGTATTTAAAACCGATTTACATCGAGCAAATAGATGAATATATTTTTAATTGTAATAATGATTTAGAAATAGCTTCTTAATGAACTATTTTTTTTAAATTTGGATATCGGGTAGGAAAGACAAAGAGGCAACGTGAGGACGACCTTGAGAAGAGCCGAACCCGACATATTATACCGAAGAAGCCACCATTAGGTGGCTTTTATCATTTGTATAAATGTGTACAGACAGATACAGTTATTTATTCTTCGGGTAATATGGTAATTCTAAAAAAAACCTTTTAGAGTTAGTGTAAATGCGCTAAATGAATGTGCAAATTTGAGGACTTTACCCTTTAAGTTCATTGTATAAGCTTTTGCCCCATAAGCCTATATTTAGTAAAAAACCAAACATTATCACTAAGAATAAGCTAATTAGAAACGGAGAAACCTCGTGATATTTTTTATAATCTAAAATAGCATCAATGTAATTTATGGCCATAAAAACAAACATTAAAATGATTGCTAAAAACCCGGACTTTTTGTAAAATCTAATATTCATATTTTCAGACATTTAAGTTACTTATCTAATTTTTTTTCCTTTGCTTCTATATAGTTTCTTTGTTGGAGAGTCTGCAATATTATTTCCATTTGCTTATTATGACTTTCTCCAGCTCTCTTGTGGTAGTCTAATTCATTTAAAATATCGTTTACCCTTTCTTTTAAATATGGATATTCCGACAATCTTTTATGAAATTCTTGATATTCATCTTCTGTAAAAAATTCAATTCGACCATTTTCAAAATCTTCATTTCCTTTAAGTGGTTCTTGTGGCTCTTCGCCTGTCCGCAGGTTGTCCGTAGGTTGTCCGAGATATTCCGTTTTTAATATGTTTAGCATCTTTTCTGAAACCTCGTAAGCACCATTATTTATAGAAAAATAACTATTTAAATAACGTCGGACAGACTTGTCCGTTACTCCTAAAATTTCGGCTATTTGTTTGGTTGTGTACTTATTCTCCATTTTTGAAATATTCATCATTTATAACGTATCTCATATAGCGCTGCCATTCTTCTTTAGGTAAATTACCTTTTACAAATGCAAGCTTTCCGAAACAGTGATTTAGTTTTTCAGGATTTAGTATTAATTCCGACATTGTTTTATTAACGAATTCTTTATTTTTAGGCATCTTTTGAATATCAAAAATACTTGTCAAATCATTACGGACAGAGTATAG
>DJWL01000162.1 GCA_002441545.1 Flavobacteriaceae bacterium UBA6231
TCTACAGCATTCAATAATAGCCCTTCAGAAAAATTTAAACCAAGAATGACTTCAGAATCTTTCAAAGAGTTTAATGAGATTGAGAGAGTTGAGCCTTCTAACTGGTGGGTTGGATTTAAAAATGAATCACTTCAATTACTGGTTAAGGAAGACAATATTTATTTAGCATCTGTAGAGATTTCATATAAGGGTATTGCCATAAAAAATGTGGTGAAAGGAACAAGCCCCAACTATTTGTTTATCGATTTAAATATCGCACCGGATACCAAACCCGGAAAATTTAATATCCACTTCAAATTTGATAATGGAAAGCAAAAAATCCAGACGTATGAGTTAAAACCCAGAAGTAAACCGGCAGAAGAATATATAGGGTTTAACAGTAGCGATGCTGTTTATCTTATTACACCGGATAGATTTTCCAATGGAAATGCTTCCAATGATGTGGCACCTTATTTAAAGGAAAAAACCATTGATAGGCATGATGACTATGCCAGGCATGGTGGTGATATTAGAGGTATTATCAACCATTTGGATTATATACATGATATGGGATTTACCGCCATTTGGCCTACCCCATTATTGACAAACGATATGTATAGAGCTTCCTATCATGGTTATGCCATGACGGATTTTTATCAGGTTGACCCCCGATTTGGAACCCTTGACGAGTATATTGAATTGGCCGATAAGGCAAGAGCACTGGGCATAAAACTGGTCATGGACCAAGTAGTTAACCATTGTGGGAGTGAACATTGGTGGATGAAAGATTTGCCATTTTCAGACTGGGTTAACCAACAAAAGGCGTTCGAAAACCATGCTCAATTAAAGAACTCTAATCATAGACGTACCACAAACGAAGACCTATATGCTTCAGAAAAAGATAAGCAAGGAATGGCCGATGGTTGGTTTGTTGAGGCTATGCCCGATTTGAACCAGCAAAACCCTTATATGGCAACCTATTTGATTCAAAACAGTATTTGGTGGATTGAAACCTTGGGATTGGGAGGCATAAGGCAAGACACCTATCCGTATTCAGACAAGACATTTTTATCAGATTGGTCCGGAGCCATTATGGATGAATATCCAAACTTTAGTATTGTTGGAGAAGAGTGGAGCCTTAACCCATTAATAGTTGGGTATTGGCAAAGAGGCAAGGTGAACAATGATGGCTATGTTTCTAATTTAAAATCCCCTATGGATTTTCCCATGCAACATCTAATAGTTGAAGCATTGAATGAAAAAGAACAATGGGATTCTGGGTTTGTAAAAATGTATGAAGGATTGGCAAATGATTTTTATTATGCAAATCCAATGGATATCATGATTTTTCCCGATAATCATGACATGAGCAGGATTTTTACGCAATTGCATGAAGATATAACCAAAACCAAAATGGCATTGGGCTATATGTTTGCATTACCAAGAATCACTCAATTTTATTACGGGACCGAAATCTTAATGAACGATACAGCAAAACCCGGGGATCATGGTTTAATACGTTCAGATTTTCCGGGAGGTTGGGAAGGTGATGGAGCTAATGCTATTACAGGTGAAGGGTTGACAGATGCACAAAAAGATATGCAAATGTTTGTAAAGAAACTGTTGAATTACAGAAAAAACAGTAAAGCCATCCATGAGGGCAAAACCATTCATTTTGCACCAGAAAACAGGGTTTATGTCCTATTCCGAGTTTTAGATGATGAAACAGTTGTAGTTATCCTAAACAAAAACAGCAACCCTATAAGTTTAGATTTAAATCGTTTTTCTGAAGTAGGCCTTCAAGAAAAAACCTTAAAAAATATTATATCGGGAGAGGAAGTCATTTGGAACGACACTTTAACGTTAACTACAGACGGGATCATGATGTTAACCACAAAGTAAACACTATGAAAGCCTTTTTATTTATAATATCTTTTTCCATTAGCCAAGTTCTGTTTTGCCAAGTAACATTCATTATAAATAATCTGCCCGATAATCACGATTACAAAAAGGACATCTACATTTCTGGTGATTTTGAAGGATGGTCTGGAGGAAAAGACCAATATAAACTGGCGCAAAACCATCAGGAATATCATATTACAATTCCTAAACTAAGGGAAACCATTAGTTTTAAGTTCACCTTAGGTTCTTGGGATTCGGTAGAGTGTGGTCCAGAAAATTCCAATATAGAAAATAGAACGTATTCTTTCACGCAACCACAGGATACAGTTGTAATAAACATTAGCAATTGGACAGACAAATCCCTAACTACAAAACACGCTACAGCATCAAAAAACGTGCATGTTTTTGCCAAAAATTTTAAGATGCCCCAATTAAACAGGGAACGAAAAATTTGGATATACCTGCCACCAAATTATGAAAACACAACCCTAAGTTATCCAGTTCTGTACATGCACGATGGACAAAATGTGTTTGACAATGCAACTTCTTATGCAGGTGAGTGGGAAGTGGATGAAACATTAAATAAATTGAGTGAAACATTAGGCTTAAATCTTATTGTTGTTGCCATAGACAATGGTGTAGAAAGACTCAGCGAATATTCGCCTTGGGAAAACAGCCAGTACGGCAAGGCTGAAGGCGATGCCTACTTAGACTTTATTGTGAATACGTTAAAACCCGAAATAGATAAAACCTACAGGACAAAAAACAATGCGAAAAATACCGCTATCATGGGAAGTTCTATGGGCGGACTTATTTCGCATTATGCCGGATTAAAATATCCAAACGTTTTTGGTAAGATTGGAGTATTTTCTCCATCGTTTTGGTATTCGTATGAAAGTTTCAACTACACTAAAGAACATTCAAATCAAAGGCATTTGAAAATGTATTATTTGGTTGGAGCTAAAGAAGGAGAAGGGCAAATGGCAAAGGATATGGATACTATGGTTGAACTTATGAAAACCAATGGATTCAGAAAAAAGAATATATACTCAAAAGTAGTTCCCGATGGTATCCATAGTGAATCGTTCTGGAAAAAAGAATTTGAGGATGCCATTCGTTGGCTTTTTAATAAAAAATAAGATGAAGAACATAAAATTAGCAATATTATTTTTTGTAGGGACATTAAGTATATGGTCTCAGAATCCAAACAGGATATTTGAAAGTTTTACAGAGCGGAAAGATTTGGCTTTTGAGGTCAAGGTAAATGACGGGACTTATCTTATTAAGTTTTATTCCCCCGAAATTGTTGAGACCACCTTTATTCCTGAAGGTGAAGTTTTCAATCCAAAATCACATGCGGTGGTTTTGACTCCTCAAAGTGTTGAAACCAATGCAAAAGATGAAGAAAACAGCGTTGGGATTTTTTCAAAAGGACTTTCAGTTACTGTTTATAAAAACCCTTTTCAAATTGCTTATTCCTATAAAGACGAATTGGTAATTTCAGAAAAAGGAGGCTATAATAAAAATGATAGTTTAGAAACCATTCAATTTAATCTAACTAAAGATGAAATTCTGTATGGTGGAGGAGCCAGGGCTTTGGGGATGAACAGAAGGGGATATAAGTTACCGCTTTTTAACAGGGCACATTATGGTTATGAAACACATTCTGAACAAATGAATTTCACCATGCCAATTGTGTTGTCATCCAAACAATACATGGTTCATTTTGATAATGCACCCATTGGTCTTTTGGATTTAGACAGTAAAGGGGACAACACGTTGACCTATGAAACCATTTCTGGCAGAAAGACCTATCAGGTTATAGTTGGAAATTCTTGGTATAATTTAATTAATAATTATACAGATTTAACAGGGAAACAACCCTTGCCACCACGTTGGGCTTTGGGTAATTTTTCAAGTCGGTTCGGGTACCATACACAAACAGAAACTGAAGCTACCATAGATAAGTTTAAAGACGAAAATATTCCGGTTGATGCTATTATTTTAGATTTATATTGGTTTGGAAAAGAGGTTAAGGGAACCATGGGAAACCTTGAAGTTTTTAGGGATTCTTTTCCCGATTTTGAAGGCATGGTGTCCCGCTTGAAAAATAAAGGCGTTAAAACCGTATTAATAACAGAACCTTTTATACTCACAACATCTAACCGTTGGCAAGAGGCTGTAACAGAAGATATTTTGGCAAAAGATTCTCTTGGAAACCCCGGTACTTATGATTTCTATTTTGGAAACACAGGGCTGATAGATATTTACAAGCCAAAAGCAGAACAGTGGTTTTGGAATATCTACAAAGAATTGGCAGACAAAGGAGTTTCCGGTTTTTGGGGTGATTTGGGAGAGCCCGAAGTACACCCTTCAAGTTTGGTGCATGCCACGGGATCTGCAGATGAGGTCCATAATATTTATGGGCACGATTGGGCAAGATTGGTCTACGAAGGATATCAACGTGATTTTCAAAATCAAAGACCGTTTATCCTTATGCGTGCCGGTTATTCCGGCTCACAACGCTATGGGCTCATTCCTTGGTCTGGCGATGTGAGCAGGTCTTGGGGCGGATTGCAATCACAACCAGAAATTGCACTGCAAATGGGTATGCAAGGACTTGCCTATATGCATTCAGATTTAGGTGGTTTTGCCGGAGCAAATCTAGATGATGAATTATATGTACGTTGGCTACAGTACGGTGTTTTTCAACCCATTTACAGACCACATGCTCAAGAGGAAGTGCCAAGTGAGCCTGTTTTTAGAAGCGACAAAGCCAAAGCATTGGCCAAAGAGGCTATAGAATTACGTTATAAACTATTGCCATACAGTTATAACCTTGCCTTTCAGAATAATCAAACAGGGGCACCATTAATGCGCCCGTTATTTTTTGAAGAACCAAAAAACCAATCACTTTTTAGTGATTCATCTACCTATTTATGGGGAAATGATTTTCTAATCACACCCATTTTAAAGGCCGATAAAAGACAGCAAACCATTTATTTCCCTAAAGACAATACTTGGTATGATTTTTACACAGATGAAATGATTGAAGGTGGACAATCTAAAGATATCCAAACCAAAGAAAACTCAATTCCTACATATGTGCGAGGGGGAGCGTTTGTGTTGATGGCGAAACCTATGCAAAATACTGAAGAATATAAGGCAGACAGATTGGAACTCCATTATTACAATGATTCATCAATAAAAAACAGTCAACGTAAGTTTTATAATGATGATGGTAAAACAGCCAATGCTTTTGAAAAGGAAGTCTATGAATTACTTGTGTTTAAAAGCAAGAGCAATAAAAAGGGTTTAGAACTAGAATTCATAGCACAAACAGGGAAAAATTATGTGACATCAAATAAGCAAATTTCCGTTGTGGTCCATAATATTCAAAAAGAACCCAAGAGGATTAAAATTGACGGTATAAAAGTTAAATTTAATTGGAATTCTCAAAATAAAACACTTACAGTTCCTGTAGTATGGAATACTAGTAAAAACACCAAAATCCTATTAAAATAATAATTGAAAAATGAAAAAAATAGTAATCTTACTTGCGTTTGTCTTATTTCTATCCTGTAATAATAAAAAAGGGCAGGCAAACTTAGTTGAGCAAGAACAGGTCGAGGCTTTAACACCAATGAATCCAGATGTTATGGAAACAGCTGTGATTTATGAGGCCAATATTCGTCAATATTCACAACAAGGCACGTTTGATGAATTCACTAAAGACATTCCACAACTAAAACAGTTGGGAGTGAAAATTATTTGGTTAATGCCAATCAACCCAATTTCGGTCACCAAAAGAAAAGCTACAGGAGGTGATTTTGCCTCAAAAATTGAAGACGAAACAGAACGTGCCAAAATGTTGGGGAGTTACTATGCCGTTTCAGATTATACCAAAATAAATCCTGAGTTTGGAACCCTTGAAGATTTTAGGGAATTGGTAAAAACCGCCCATGATAATGGTATTTATGTGATTTTAGATTGGGTACCAAACCATACAGGTTGGGATCATGTTTGGATTAAAGAACATCCGGATTTTTATGTGAAGAATGCAGATGGTGAAATTACAGATCCTTTGAATGATGATGGTACCTCAAAAGGATGGGGGGATGTTGCCCAATTGGATTATTCAAATATGGCAATGCAAGATCAAATGATAAAAGACATGATGTATTGGGTCGAGAAAGAACAGGTTGATGGTTTTCGATGTGATCACATACAACCCATACCGGTATCTTTTTGGAAAAAAGCCATTTCTCAATTGAATGAAAAAAGAGCACTTTTTTGGTTAGCAGAAAATGATGATCCAAGATTTATGAAAGCCAATTTATTTGATATGGAATATGGCTGGAAACACCATCATTTGATGAATAAAATTGCCCAAGGCACAAACTCATTGGAGGACTTTGATTCCCTTACAAATTATATAGCCTCTAACTACGAAAAGGATGATATTTTAATGAATTTTGTCACAAATCATGATGAAAATTCTTGGGCAGGAACAGTTGAAGAACGTTTAGGCGATGCCTCAGAAGTAATGACTGCCTTTAGCTATATGGTTCCAGGAATGCCATTGATTTATTCAGGGCAAGAGTACAACTTAAACCACAGATTGAAGTTTTTTGAAAAAGATTCCATTCCAAAAACAAAAGGGACCATGTGGGCTCTTTTGGAAAAATTAGGAACGTTGAAAAATAAAAACAGTGCCTTAAATGGTGGAAAAAAAGCAGCTTCCTCTGAAAGAATACAAACTGATAACAAAAATATCCTTATATATAAGAGATCTAAAGGAAATCAAACAATTTTGTTTGTTGCTAATTTCTCTTCAGATGAACAAGAAATAAGCAATATGCCACAAGGTAGTTTTTTAGATTACATGGGGAATGAAGAAGTGAATTATTCAAATTCAGAAATTAGTAAGTTAAAACCCTGGGAATATAAGATATTAATAATGAAATAAAACTTTTATGAAAAAGGTTGCTTACAGTATATTAGGAGTATGTATAATGATGTTGTCAAATTGTAAAAAAATGGAAAAGGATTCTGTTATTCAGAGTAATGAAGTAAAACATAAACAAGTTGTTTACCAAGTATTTACACGTCTTTTTGGTAATACCAATACAACCAACAAACCTTGGGGAACCATTGAGGAAAATGGCGTAGGTAAGTTTGCTGATTTTACCGACAAGGCCTTAAAGGAAATCAAGGATTTAGGGGTTACCCATATTTGGTACACAGGCGTACCACATCATGATGTTATCACAGATTACACAAAATATGGCATTGCAAATGACGACCCCGATGTGGTTAAAGGACGTGCAGGCTCGCCTTATGCCGTTAAAGATTACTATAATGTAAACCCTGATTTGGCAGAGAATCCGGCAAACAGATTGGAAGAGTTCAAAGCACTTATTGAGAGAACCCATAGAGCAGGATTAAAGGTAATCATTGATATTGTTCCTAATCATGTAGCTAGAAATTATCAAAGTCTAACTAATCCAAAAGGTGTTGAAGATTTTGGAGCTAAGGATGATAAAACGGTTGCTTACAATGTCAACAACAACTTTTATTACATTCCGGAAGAAGCGTTTAAAGTACCTGTTTTTAGAGATGGTTACAAGCCGTTAGGTGGTGATTCCAATCCATTAAGCGATAGTAAATTTGATGAAAACCCTGCAAAATGGACAGGAAATGGGTCTAGGCTAAGTCAACCCGATTTTTACGATTGGTATGAAACCGTTAAAATAAACTACGGAGTATCTCCAGATGTACAAAGGGATTTTGATGAATTGCCGGAAGGCTATGACCATGAAGGTTATGAGAAACATTTTGAGTTTTGGAAAGATAAAACAGTACCAAATTCCTGGATTAAATTTAGAGACATTGCTTTGTACTGGCTAGATTTTGGAGTAGACGGTTTTAGATATGACATGGCAGAAATGGTTCCTGTAGAGTTTTGGAGCTTTATGAATTCATCCATAAAAATGAAAAATTCTGAAGCCTTTCTTTTGGCCGAAGTATATAACCCAAGTCTTTATAGGGATTACATAAGAAAAGGAAAAATGGATTATCTGTATGACAAAGTGCAGTTGTACGACACCATTAAACATATCATGCAAGGGCATGGAAAAACAAGTAATATTCCGCCAATCCAGGAAGATTTAAAGGATATTGAACACCACATGCTTCATTTTCTTGAAAACCATGACGAACAACGCATTGCCAGCCCCGAGTTTGCAGGAAGTGCCCAAAAAGGAAAACCGGCCATGGTAGTGTCTGCAACAATAAGCACAGCACCAACCATGATTTATTTTGGACAGGAACTAGGAGAACCCGGAACTGAAGAGGCAGGATTTGGCAAACCTTCAAGAACCTCAATTTTTGATTATATTGGGGTTCCACATCTGCAACGCTGGGTAAATAACAAACAATTTGATGGCGGACAGTCAACCGATGAAGAAAAATCCCTTCGTGATTTCTATAAAAGATTGCTCAATTTCACAATCAACAGTTCGGCTTTAGCGGGACAGTATCAGGATATCCACCAATACAACAAGGAAAACACAGAATGGTACAACGATAACGTATTGTCCTATGTGCGTTGGAGTGCCGATGAACAATTAATTATTGTTTCAAATTTCAACGGGACAGATACCTATGGTTTTGAATTACAATTGCCCGAAGATTTAGTGAGCAAATTGAACCTTTCAGACGGAGAGTACCAGGCTAAGGACCAATTATACAATGTATATACTTCAAACCTCAAAGTGGTGAATCATAAAGCAATGATAAGAATTGATATTAAACCATTGGAGTCCTTTATTTTAAAAATAAAATAATTCTTTGTAAACAAATATTTTAAACACATGAAATTAATTGTATTAATAACTTTAGCAACTGTGATGAGCTGTCAAGGACAAAAAAAAGAACTAGCCAATGTTGAAAAGCAACAACCGCCTTTTGTTTGGGAAGCCGCCAATCTTTATTTTTTGTTGACGGACAGGTTTAACAATGGAGATAAAACAAATGATGTTAATTATAACAGAACCAAAGAAGCTGGGAAATTAAGAGGCTTTGAGGGCGGTGACATTAAAGGCATTACCCAAAAAATACAGGATGGCTATTTTACAGAGCTAGGGGTCAATGCCATTTGGTTAAGCCCTATTGTTGAGCAAATACATGGTGCTACTGATGAGGGCACAGGTGTGACTTATGGGTTCCATGGGTATTGGACAAAAGATTGGACCGCCTTGGATTCAAATTTTGGAACAAAAGAAGATTTAAAAGAGTTGGTTGATGTAGCACATAGTAAAGGAATCAGGATTGTTTTGGACGCCGTAATCAACCATACCGGTCCCGTAACCCAAGAAGATCCTGTTTACCCTAATGATTGGGTACGTACCGAGGGACAATGCAGGTATCATGATTATGAAAGTACGGTTAGTTGTACGTTGGTGAAAAACCTTCCGGATATTAGAACCGAAAGTAATGAAGATGTGGAGCTACCATCTCTTTTGGTTGAAAAATGGAAAGCTGAAGATAGATACGAGCAGGAAGTTGCAGAATTGGATGACTTCTTTAAACGCACCGGCTATCCAAGGGCGCCACGTTTTTATATCATCAAATGGTTGACAGATTACATTACGGAATTTGGAATTGACGGATATCGTGCAGACACGGTTAAGCATACCGAAGAATATGTTTGGCAGGAATTTAGAAAAGAATGTGATTATGCGTTTTCAGAATGGAAAAAGAACAATCCGGAGAAAGTGCTTGATGATAATTCGTTTTACTTAGTAGCCGAAGTGTATGGATACAATATTGCCAATAAAAAGTTATATGATTTTGGTGATAAAAAAGTCAACTATTTTGATAATAGTTTTCATAGTTTGATCAACTTTGGATTTAAATATGATGCGCGAAACACATATGAGAGTTTGTTTTCAAAATATTCAAATATTCTACAAAACAACCTAAAAGGATTTGGAGTACTAAACTATATATCGTCCCATGATGATGGAGGTCCGTTTGATGTAAAAAGAGAAAAACCGTATGAAGCAATGGACAAACTATTATTGTCACCCGGAACTTCTCAAACGTATTATGGTGATGAGATTGCCAGACCTTTAATTATTGAAGGAGCAGCAGACGATGCTAATTTAAGATCCTTTATGAATTGGGAAGCCATAGAAAACAACCAAGCAACAAAAGACCTGTTGTTGCATTCCCAAAAATTGGGAAAATTCAGGGCAAAACATCCGGCGGTTGGAGCAGGTACCCATCAAATGATTACCCAAAACCCGTATTTGTTTTACAGAAGTTTTTATAAAGGTGACTATCAGGACGTGGTTGTTATTGGTTTGGATTTGCCATCAGGAATAAAAACGCTTGATGTTTCAAAGATATTTAAAGAAGGAGAGGTGTTGCACGACGCCTATTCAAACCAAGAGGTAAAAGTCGTAAATGGCCAGGTCAACTTGGAATCACCCTTCAGTATAGTATTGTTGGAAAAAAGTTAATTATTAAACCTTAGTTTTAATTTATTGCTTGAAACTGGTGTGATTTTAATAGTTTTACAAGTTCAAAAGAAGACTATTAATGACATCAGTTCAGGATTTATTAAGCCTTTTGGTTTTAGACAAGGTTGAAGATACACAATTTGTAGGATATAGTAAAACTGTAGGTAATAAATACGTTTTTGGTGGACAGGTATTAGCTCAGGCCATTAATGCAGCCTGCAGAACCATAACCAATCAGCGTATTCTACATTCCATGCATGCTTATTTTTTAGAGGCTGGTCAGTTGCATCTGCCTATCACCTTCAATGTAAGCCACGTAAGGGATGGGGGGAGTTTTTCTGTTCGTAGGGTGACAGCCCAACAAAATGATTCCACTATATTTATTCTATCAGCTTCTTTTCATAAAAAAGAGGAAGGGTATGACCATCAAATAGAAATGAAACCTAATTTAAAACAACCCGATGATTTACTAAGCTGGACAGATATTTTACATCAGCATGGAGATTATTTGCCAAAAAGCATCAAATCGTTTTTTGAAATAAAACGCCCTATTGAATTTAAACCTACTGTTGTGGTCAATCCGTTAGATAGGAAAGATTTACCTCCTTTTAGTGATGTTTGGTTTAAATTAAAAGGAGATACCAAAAATTTGGATTTGGCGACCAAACAACAAATATTAACCTATATTTCAGATTATAATATATTGGTTTCTGCATTAAATCCGCATGCCAGTAAAGCCCATTGGGGGAACACCCAAACGGCTAGTTTAGACCATTCTATGTGGTATTTCAGGGATTTTGATTTTGATGATTGGTTTCTTTTTTCAATGGAATCTCCTAATGCCTCAAATGCTCGCGGATTTGCTAGAGGGAATATTTTTTCTCGAGACGGGAAACTAGTGGCCTCGGTAGCCCAAGAAGGATTGATGAGACCCCTAAGTAAATGATGAAGATGTATGACGTTATAATTGTTGGTGGTGGTGCAGCAGGATTTTTCGCAGCCATTAATATTGCAGAGCAAAACCCTTTTTTAAAAGTTGCTATTTTTGAACGTGGAAGCGAAGGTTTAACTAAAGTTAAAGTATCTGGTGGTGGACGCTGTAATGTGACACATGCTGAATTTATTCCTTCAGAATTGGTGCAAAATTATCCAAGAGGTGAGAAGGAATTACTTGGGCCTTTCCATCAATTTATGACGGGAGATACCATTGAATGGTTTGAAAAGCATGGGGTAGAATTAAAAATTGAAGAAGATGGCCGCATGTTTCCTGTATCGGATTCTTCACGAACAATCATTGACTGTTTTTTAAATGAAGCTAAAAAGCATAAGGTTGAAATCTTATATAACCATTCTGTGAAATCTATTGAAAAAGAAAATAGTTTATGGCAAATAGAAACCACTCAAGCTAATTTTTTAACAGAAAAACTAGTCATTGCAACCGGAAGTAATACCAAAATATGGAGTCTTTTAAAAAGTTTAGGGCATACTATTTTACAACCAGTCCCATCACTTTTTACGTTTAACATTAAAGATGAACGCATTAATGATATATCTGGAGTTGTGGCTCCAAATGTTGAAATTCATATTAGAGATTCTAATTTTTATTCTGAAGGCCCTTTATTGATTACACATTGGGGAATGAGTGCTCCTGCTATTTTAAAACTATCTGCTTTTGCTGCTTTAGAATTAGCTAAACGAAAATATAAGTTTCAAATAGAAATTAATTTTATAAAAAAAACAGGCAGTGATTGTCTGGATATCTTAAAAAAATTAAAAAACAATCTTGCTAAGAAATCGGTTTTTAAATCGGCTCAATTTGATTTGCCCAAACGTTTGTGGCAACAATTGGTTTTAGCTTCTGAAATAGATGTTGAAACTCGTTGGGCAGAGTTGAATAAAAAGCAGTTAGAGTTTTTAGCAAATCAATTAACAAAAGCTGTTTTTAATGTTGATGGGAAAAGTACTTTTAAGGAAGAATTTGTAACTGCTGGAGGCATAGATTTAAAAGAAATCAATTTTAAAACCTTTGAAAGCAAGTTGTTTAAAAATTTGTATTTTGCTGGTGAAGTTTTAAATATAGATGCCGTTACAGGAGGATTTAATTTTCAAAATGCGTGGACAAGTGCTTTTATAGTTGCTAAATCAATCTCACAATGAAAACGTACATTGTTCTTTTAAAAGGTATTAATGTTGGTGGACACAAAAAGGTGCCAATGGCAGAATTACGCGAGTTACTTACTAAATCTGGTTTTAAAAATGTACAGACCTATATTCAAAGTGGGAATGTGATTTTACAATCTTCAGAAAAAGATATTCGAAAAATAGAAGAAATTATTAAGAATGCAATTTTAAATTATTTTGGATTTGAGGTTTCTGTTCTAGTAATTACAAAACCTAATTTGCAACGTATTTTTGATGATTTTCCGTTTTCAGAAGAAAAAAAGAAAGCCAGTTATTTTATGATGTTGCATCATGCTCCTAGTGAGGCTTTAGTAAAAGTTGCTTCAGAAAAAGTTTATGAAGACGAGGAATATATTATCCTTAATGATTGTATCTACTATTTCTGCGCCAAAGGCTATGGTCAGGCTAAATTCAATGTGAATTTTTTTGAACGTAATTTAAAAACATTTGCAACATCTAGAAACTACAATACAATGGTAAAGTTATTATCTTTGTCTTCAGAATATTCAATATGACAGAACAAGATTTTATTCCTAAATCATACTTAAAATCACTTGAAAACGGAAGTGTTACCTGGTCATCGCCAAGTAATATTGCTTTGGTAAAATATTGGGGTAAAAAGGAAAGTCAAATGCCTCAAAACCCTTCCATTAGTTTTACGTTGGATGCTTGTAAAACTATAACTGCACTCAGTTTTTCAAAGAAAAACAATTCGAGTGATTTCTCATTTGAAGTTTTTTTAGATAGTGAAAAAAAAGATGATTTTAAACCCAAAATTGAAACCTTTTTTAAGAGAATAGAAGTTTATGCTCCTTTCTTAAAAGACTATCATTTTGTTATAGAAACATCAAATACGTTTCCTCACAGTTCAGGAATTGCGTCTTCAGCAAGTGGTATGAGTGCTTTAGCAATGTGCTTAATGAGTATTGAAAAGCAATTGAATCCTAAAATAGATGACAATTATTTAAATAAAAAAGCATCATTTTTAGCTCGCTTAGGTTCTGGAAGTGCCTGCAGAAGTATTGAAGGCGATTTAATTGTTTGGGGTTTGCATGACGCTATTGAAGGTAGTAGCGATTTGTTTGGAGTAAAATACCCTTATCAAGTTCATGAAAATTTCAAAAACTACCAAGACACTATTTTATTGGTTGATAAAGGAGAAAAACAAGTAAGCAGTACAGTTGGTCATAATTTAATGCATAATCATCCATTTGCTTTACAACGTTTTGCTCAGGCAAATGAAAATCTAACTAAGCTCATTCAAATATTAAAGTCTGGAGACGTTTATGCTTTTATTGAAATTGTGGAAAGTGAAGCATTAACGCTTCATGCTATGATGATGACCGGTTTACCGTATTTTATTTTAATGAAACCAAACACTTTGGAAATTATTAATAAAATTTGGGAATTTAGACAAGATACTGGTTTGCCTATTAGTTTTACATTAGACGCAGGTGCTAACGTACATGTTTTATATCCTGAAAAAGATGCAAAACCAATTTTAGAATTCATTAAAAATGAATTAGTTGCATATTGTCAAAATGGACATTATATTTGCGACAAAATTGGTTTTGGTGCAAAACAATTGTAACTTTATAAACCCAATATTGAAACACTTAATGAAAGGACCACTTTTTTATTCTAAAATTTTACTCTTCGGAGAGTACGGAATTATCAAAGATTCCAAAGGTTTATCAATTCCATATAATTTTTATAATGGTGCATTAAAAAAGGATGGAAATCTTTCAGAAATTGCTTTAAAGTCAAATGAAAGTTTGAAACGGTTTGTGACTTACTTAGAAGACATAAATTCGCAGTTAGTAACTTTTGATCTTGTTTCTATTCAAAATGATGTTAATGCAGGCATGTATTTTGATTCTTCAATTCCCCAAGGATATGGTGTAGGGAGTAGTGGTGCTTTAGTAGCTGCTATTTATGATAAATACGCTTTTGATAAAATTACGGTTTTAGAGAATTTAACCCGAGAAAAACTATTGAAGTTAAAAGCTATTTTCTCTGAGATGGAATCATTTTTTCATGGAAAATCTTCAGGGTTAGATCCGTTAAACAGTTATTTGAGTATTCCTATTTTAATCAATTCAAAAGATAATATTGAAGCAACAGGAATTCCTTCTCAAAATATTGAAGGCAAAAATGCAGTGTTTTTATTAGACAGCGGAATAATTGGTGAAACAGCTCCAATGGTAAGTATTTTTATGGAAAACATGAAACAAGAAGGTTTTCGAAACATGCTTAAAGATCAGTTTATAAAACATACAGATGCTTGTGTTGAAGATTTCTTAAAAGGAGATATTAAATCGTTATTTAAAAACACTAAACGATTATCGAAAGTGGTTTTAAACAATTTCAAACCTATGATACCACAAGAATTTCATGAATTATGGAAAAAAGGTATTCAAACAAACGAATACTATTTAAAGCTTTGTGGCTCTGGTGGTGGTGGATACATTCTTGGTTTTACAGAGGATATTGAAAAAGCAAAACTAGCACTTAAAGGTTATAAGCTTGAAGTAGTTTATAACTTCTAAACCACTTTTTGTTTTTCCTGAAATTATTTCAGGACTTAATCAAAACAAATTTTTAATGTTAACCAGAAAGCAAAAACATATTCTAATAAAGTTTTTCAGCATGTTTTCGGTGGTTAGAGGTTACAATATCCTGATTATTGTTATAGCCCAATATCTAAGCTCAATTTATATTTTAGCTCATAACAGGCCATTAAGACAAGTTATTTTTGATCTTAATTTATTTATGCTTGTGTTAGCTTCTTCTGCAACAATTGCTGGCGGTTATATTATTAATAATTTTTATGATTCTGAAAAAGATTTAATTAATAGACCAATTAAGTCTAAACTAGACAGATTAGTTAATCAAAACACCAAATTGTCGTTTTATTTTGTTCTAAATTTTATTGCAGTAATTTTAGCCAGTTATGTGTCTTTTAGAGCTGTTATATTTTTTTCAATTTATATTTTTGGTATTTGGTTTTATTCACATAAGTTAAAGAAACTTCCTTTTGTTGGAAATTTAACCTCTGCAATTTTAACCATAACGCCTTTTTTTGCTGTTTTTATTTATTATAAAAATTTTGAAACGGTCATTTTTGTGCATGCTACTTTTTTGTTTTTAATAATTTCAATGCGTGAACTCACAAAAGATTTAGAAAACTTAAAAGGAGATTTAGCACTTAATTACCACACAATTCCAGTTGAATACGGTGAAAATGTTTCTAAAGTTATGCTTACTGTTTTGTCTTTTTTAACCTTAATACCAACTATTTTGTTATTATTCAAGTTTGAAATAGGGCATATGTACATCTTCTTTTATTTAAGCATTTTTTTACTAATGATTTTTCTTTTACTACTCTGGAAATCTAAAACAAAAACACACTATTTAATTCTTCATAATATTTTAAAATTTATTATTGTTTTTGGAGTTTTTTGTATTCTTTTGATTGATGTTGATAAAGTATTGAATAGACTGTTTTAAAAATAGTTCTTCATAATTTTTTAAAATAAAAAACGAAAAACTGTAAATAGTAATTTATAAAGTATCTTTGCACAAAATAATTAGAAATGAGCAGACATCAAGATAGTACAGGAAAGGGAAAATCATCAGGAAGAGGAACTAATAATAGCCGCTCAAAAAGTTTTGCAAGAGGTAATGCTCCAATAAAAAAAAGTGCTGCTAGTTCTTCAAAACCAGCTGATGTAGTTAAAAAAGCACCAGCTAAAAAATCTAGTTCTGTTGAAATCAGGTTAAATAAATATGTCGCTAATTCTGGAGTTTGTTCTCGTAGAGAAGCAGATACACACATTGCAACTGGTTTAGTAACTGTAAATGGTAAAGTAATTACAGAAATGGGTTATAAGGTGAAGCCAGGTGATGAGGTACGTTATGATGGTGCAAGGGTTAATCCAGAGAAAAAAGCTTATGTATTACTTAATAAACCAAAAGGGTTTGCCACAACCACAAGCGAAGGTAAAGGTAGAACTGTTATGGATTTAGTTGCCAATGCAACCACTTCAAGAATTAAACCAATTGGTAGATTAGGTAGAAACTCAAAAGGGCTTTTATTATTTACTAATGATGAAGCTATTGTAGAGAAATTTACAAATTCAAAAAATGGTGTGGCTCGTTTATTTCATATTGAATTAGATAAAAATTTAAAGCTAGAAGATTTAAAGAAAATTCAAGAAGGCATTAAAATAGAAGGTAAGTTAATTGCCGTAGAAGAAATAAGCTATATTGATGGTGCTTCAAAAAATGAAATAGGTCTTAAAATAAAAAACACAGGTAATACAATTATTCGTTCCATATTTGATTTTTTAAAATATGAAATTGTAAGTCTTGATTGTGTTGCAATTGGTCATCTTACTAAAAAAGATATACCAAGAGGACATTGGAAACATCTTTCCGAACAAGAATTAAATACACTTAAAATGTTGTAGGTTAATAACTTGTAAATTTTTCAAAAAAAATAAAAAAAAAGTTTAAAATTCAATTTTTTATATTTCATTTGTACTGCATTTAGCTGAACAATATTGAAATATGTTTCTATGTTTGGGCTTATGAACATTAGGAAGTCGTGTTCAAAAGCAGCTTTTAGATTAAGTAACCAAATTTTAAAGCTAACTTCCTTGTATTCAATCGTATCAAGTCAGCACATCTATGGTTTTGTGCCAACAACTTGTGTCCAAAAACAAATTTGATTTTCTTAGAAATTATTGATTTATACTTTGTAATTAAAATATTTTTGAGAAATTTATACCAGATAGAAAATAATGAATACTAAATATATTGACCTTATTAGCCAAACTTTTGACTTTCCACAAGAAGAATTTAAGTTGGAAGATAGAAATCTAAAATTTCATGATATTAATTTAATGGAATTAGTAGAAACCTATGGGTCGCCATTGAAATTTACTTACTTGCCACAAATTTCAAACAACATTAATAGAGCAAAAAGATGGTTTGAAAAAGCTGTTAAGCATAATAAATATAAAGGTAAATACAACTATTGCTATTGCACCAAAAGTTCGCATTTTAAGCACGTTTTAAATGAAGCGTTAAAAAATGATATTCATATTGAAACATCTTCGGCATTTGATATTGATATTGTTGAGAATCTAAAAAAAGAAGGTAAAATAACCGATAAAACCTATGTGATAAGTAATGGATTTAAACGCGCACAATACATTTCAAATATTGCTCGTTTAATTAATAATGGCCATAAAAACTGCATTCCTATAATTGATAATTACGAAGAAATTGACTTATTATCTGAAGAAATAAAAGGAAAATTCAATATTGGAATTAGAATAGCTTCAGAAGAAGAACCAAAATTTGAATTCTACACCTCTAGATTAGGAATAGGCTATAAAAACATTGTGCCATTTTACAATAAACAGGTAAGAGATAATAAAAAAGTAAAATTAAAAATGCTTCACTTTTTTATAAATACTGGTATTAGAGATAATGCGTATTATTGGAATGAATTATCAAAATGTTTAAAAGTATATACCAGTTTAAAACATATTTGCCCTTCACTCGATAGTTTGAATATTGGAGGAGGTTTTCCTATTAAAAACTCATTGGCTTTTGATTTTGATTATGAATATATGGTTGACGAAATCATCAACCAAATAAAATTGGCATGTGATGCAGAAGAAGTCCCCGTTCCAAATATATTTACTGAATTTGGAAGTTTTACAGTTGGCGAAAGTGGTGGTGCTATTTATGAAGTTTTATATCAAAAGCAACAAAATGATAGAGAAAAGTGGAATATGATCAACTCATCTTTCATAACAACGTTGCCAGATACTTGGGCAATAAATAAACGTTTTGTAATGTTGCCAATTAATAGGTGGAATGACAGCTATGAGCGTGTATTATTAGGTGGCTTAACCTGTGATAGTGACGATTATTACAATAGCGAACAACACATGAATGCTATATATTTGCCAAAATACAATAGAGAAAAACCTTTGTATATTGGCTTTTTTAATACAGGAGCTTATCAAGAAACTATTGGAGGATTTGGTGGATTACAACACTGTTTAATACCATCGCCAAAACACATTTTAATTGATAAAGATGAAGATGGAAATATAACAACAGAATTATTTAGTGAACAACAAAAAAGTGAAGACTTACTTAAAATATTAGGTTATAATGAACAATAAAACGTATGCAGGAATTCCTGAGGAATTTTCTAAGGTAGAACAAGCAAAAATTGTACTCATTCCTGTTCCTTATAATGGAACTGGCAACACAGAAAAAGGACCAGAAGCTTTTTTAAGTGCATCAGAAAATATAAATCTTTATGATATTGAAACCGATACAGAAGTGTATCAACAAGGTGTTTATTTAGCAGAAACAATTTCAGAAAACACTTCTGCTGAAGCTATGGTAAATGCAGTGCATCAGTTAACAAAAAAATACATTAAAAAAAATAAATTTGTAACACTTATAGGTGGAGACCATTCTATATCTATTGGAGCAATTCGCGCCTTTAATGAATGTTTTGACAGTTTATCTGTGCTGCAATTAGATGCTCATGCAAATTTGTTAAAAACGTATCAAGGCTCATCGTTTCACAAAAATTGTGCACTTTATGAGGCCAGTCAAACCACTAATTTAATTCAGGTAGGAATACGTTCTATGAGCGCCAAAGAAAAAACTGTAATTGATGCAGAAAAAGTTTATTTTGCTCATGAAATGGCAGTTGATGATTCTTGGATGGACTCAGCTATTGATCAAATGACTGGTAATGTATTTATTACTCTTGATTTATCAGCAATAGATATTTCTATTATGACATCTGTTTCAAATCCAGAACCAGGAGGACTATTTTGGTATGAAACCTTAGAGTTTTTAAACAAATTAATTCAAGATAAAAATATTGTTGGTTTGGCTCTTGTTGGATTATCTCCAAATGAGTTAAATGCATCTTCAGACTTTTTAGCAGCAAGATTATATTATAAAATATTAAGTTATAAGTTTGCTGAAGAGAATATTGGCGATGATTATGACAATTCATATGAAGGCTCAAACCAAAAAAATAACCTTTCAAAATTTGAAGATGACGATGAGTACTAAAGGACCGATTTCACAATTTATAGAAAAAAACTATTTACACTTTAATTCTGCAGCTTTAGTTGATGCTGCCAAAGGATATGAAACGCATTTGTTGGAAGGTGGAAAAATGATGGTAACTTTAGCTGGTGCTATGAGTACTGCTGAGTTAGGAAAGTCGTTAGCCGAAATGATTCGTCAAGATAAAATTCATATCATATCTTGTACTGGTGCCAATCTTGAAGAAGACATTATGAATTTAGTAGCTCACAATTCATATAAACGTGTGCCAAATTATCGTGATTTATCACCTCAAGAAGAATGGGATTTATTGGAAAATCATTATAACAGAGTTACAGATACTTGTATTCCTGAAGAGGAAGCGTTTAGAAGATTACAATCACATTTATACGATATATGGAATAAAGCCGATAAAGCAGGAGAACGCTATTTTCCACACGAATTTATGTATCAAATGTTAAATTCTGGAGTTTTAGAACAATATTACGAGATTGATCCAAAAGATTCATGGATGATTGCCGCTGCCGAAAAAAACTTACCAATAGTAGTACCAGGGTGGGAAGACAGTACCATGGGAAACATTTTTGCATCTTACTGTATTAAAGGAGAATTTAAACCAACCACAACCAAAGGCGGTATAGAATATATGATGTGGTTAGCAGATTGGTATCCAAAAAATTCAGCAGGGAAAGGTGTTGGCTTTTTCCAAATTGGCGGCGGTATAGCAGGAGATTTTCCAATATGCGTCGTGCCAATGCTCTATCAAGATATGGAAATGCACGACATTCCTTTTTGGAGTTATTTTTGTCAAATAAGTGATTCAACTACAAGTTATGGGTCGTATTCAGGAGCCGTTCCAAATGAAAAAATAACTTGGGGAAAATTAGATATTAATACACCGAAATTTATTATAGAAAGTGACGCAACTATAGTTGCACCACTTATTTTTGCCTACCTATTAGATATGTAATTATGAACAAGAAAGACAACCGAAAAAGAGTCATTGTTGACTTTAAAAAACTAACTCCAGAAATTCTGGGACTTTTAGTGGAAAAATTTCCTGAAGGATATGATGAAGAAGATATCATTACTTTCAGAAATGCCAAAAATGAGTTGGTTGAAGCTGTTGAAGTGAATACCGAAGACACTAAATACCTCATTAAAGTAAGCACCAAATTAGTGAAAACTATGGAAAATTATGATGAGGATGATTATGAAGATTTTGATAGCAATGACCCAGATGCCATTCAAGACCCTGACATAGAAATTGATGAAGAATCTGAAGAAATGGATTTAGATTAATTATTATTTTTGAAATGATTGAGGCTGTTTTTATGTCATACAAAGACGGGTATTTTAAGTTTTTGTTTGAAAGTGGAGAAGAAATGGTTTTTGAAGAAGTGCATCCAAGAGCACTGAAGCAATTTGATTTAAAAAACGATAAAAGTTTAGTTGGTAAATCATTTAGGGTATCTTTTATTGAAGTTATTGAAGATTCTGACGAAGATTTTGTAATTTACAGGATAGAAAGTTTAAAACCTCTTTAATCTAAAATTATATGAATACGCCATTTCACATGTCTTTACCATGTTTAAGCGTAAAAGAAACCAAAAGCTTTTATGTTGATTACATTGGTGCTACTTATGGTAGGAATACCCAAAATTGGGTAGATATAAATTTATTTGGACATCAAATAACATTTATAAAAGCTAAAAAATTCAATTTCAATAATCCAAACTATATTTTTGAAGGCAAGATATTGCCTTCTTTTCATTTTGGGGTTATTGTAGATTTTGATACTTGGAAAAAAGTATATGCTAAAGTTCAAGGGCTAGAATTAGAATTAGTAACAGATTCTGTTTATTTAAAAGACCAATTAGGAGAGCATCAATCTTTTTTTGTTAAAGACCCTAATGGTTATATGCTAGAATTTAAAACATTTAAAAAATCAATAGATATTTTTAAAGCAAAATAAGATTACTATTATTACCACATGTAAAATTAATTATAAAGAGTTTTACTAAAAGCAATTTCAGACTTGAGGTGGCAAATTTCTGAAGAAAACACACAATTTCATTTAACTTTTTACAAACAGCAAACTATAATTTTTTGATTAAAGATTATAAGTTGTTTGTGCTTGTAAAACAAATAATAGTAAACCCATGAAAACAATTTATTTGGTAATGCTTACCTTTTTAGTAACTCCTCTTTTTTCATTTACAACATTAAAAATAAATGAACCTATTTTAGTAAGTCAAGACATAACTATTGTTGAAGCTGTATATGATGGACATGAAGATTATGGCTATAATTTTATTGCTAAACATAGCGATGACGAAGAATATACATTAACTTTTCAAAAAGTTGATGAAGCTGTATCTAGTGAATTCGATTTAGATTCAGACGCATTAATTGGAACAAAATTTAGAATTACTTATAAAACTAAAACCATTGTTACTAAAGATGCTGATGGTTATGAAGATGAAAACATTGTCAATACCATTACAAAACTTGAAAAGCTTTAAAAGCTTAAATTGATCAAATTTTAGGCTGCCATTTTGGTGGCCTTTTTTATGAAAACCTCCCAAACAAAAACACTATAAATTATTAAATATTCCAACCCAATTATATACAGGTTTTCAGTGTTATCTGAGTTTGTGTAGGCTAAATAGCTTAATATCCCAACAAAGCTCCAAACTAAAGGAAATTTATATTTAGTGAATATACTTAAAATTAAAAGGGTTGCAACATACCAAGGATGTACAGTTGTTGCCGTAAAAAAATAGAAAGCCAGCACAAATAGTAAAGCAGAAATTAACTCAACTGTAGATTTGTTTTTTCTAAAAAAGGTGATGATCAACACAAGTAAGATAACAAATATGGGGATGAATTTACCAATAATAGCAATTTCATTATAACCTCTAAAGGTATAACCAATAGCTCTAGCAATATAATACAGGCTTGCATTGAATTCAAAACGTTGAAACCACAATCCAACGGTTTCAAAATAGTTCATTATAAATTCATCGGTAATAAATGGAACAAACGATATTAGAGTGATAGAGCCAACTATAGTGTAAAATACCAAGCTTTTTTTCCAACTTAATTTTTGAAACAAAACCGGTAAAAAGATTAAGGGAATTAGTTTAACTGAAATTGAGCAAGCAAAAACCAAAGCGGCATATTTCCATTTATCTGCGTTGAGCAAATATAAACTCCAAACTAAAAAGAAAATCATGACACTTTCAAAATGAAGATTGCCAGTGAGCTCAATTATTATAAATGGATTGAGTAAATACCAGAAAATAGTATTAATAGGAATATTTAATTTTTCTAATAGTTTTCTTCCAAAATACAGTATTCCAAAATCTGCTGAAACGATAATTAGTCGCATTACAATTATAGAACCTAAAATGCTTTTACCAGCAAATAAGCCCGCAATAACAAAACATAATTGATTTAAAGGTGGATAATTTGTAAAATGACTTCCATTTAAAATGCCCATGCCATTATATAGTTCTTGAGCTTGCTGTATGGGATAAATATGGTTTAGTATAAAGGATTCTGGTGTGGATAAATACGGATTGAAACCTTGAAGAATCATTCTTCCATCCCAAATAAATCTATAAAAGTCTTGTGATAAATTAGGTGTTGCAAATAAAAATAGAACTCTAAAACTAAAGGCTAAAATTGCTAAAAATGTAAAGTTCTCTTTATTTATTTGAATGAGTTTATAAAACATAACAAATAAAGCCACATAAAGCGAAATTAGTTTTATATAATCATTTCGGTTTAAATCATAGGCAAAACTTAAATAGAATAGACTGGTTAATAGAATAAAAATTAAAGACGATTTATATTGTTTTAATAACAAAAGTTCAAGTATTTATTAAATTAAATATTTTATTAATCTACCCATTCAGCGATAAAAAGGTTAGTGTCTCTTCCACCTCCATTATTTCTGTTAGATGAAAATGCTAAGTATTTACCATCGTTTGAAAACACAGGAAAAGCATCAAAAGTTTCACCATGAGTTACACGTTCTAAATTTTTTCCATCTATATCAATTATATATAAGTTAAATGGAAAACCTCTTTCAGCTTCAAAATTTGAAGAAAATAATATTTTTTTACCCGATGGATGGAAAAACGGACTCCAATTGGCATTGCCTAAATTAGTTAATTGACGCATATCACTTCCATCTGCATTACAGATATATAGCTCCATTTCAGTTGGCTCTACTAAACCATTTGCTAAAAGATCTTTATATGCCTTTATAGCTTCTTCAGTTTTTGGTCGTGATGAACGGAAAATTAATTTGCTTCCGTCTGGAGAAAAGAAAGCGCCACCATCATAACCTAATTCATTGGTTATTTGTTTAACATCACTGCCATCAATATTCATGGTGTAAAGTTCTAAATCTTCACTACGTGTTGAAGTAAATACAATTTTATCGCCTTTTGGAGAAACGGTTGCTTCAGCATCATAACCAGCCTCATTGGTAAGTTGATCAGTTATATTTCCATCAAGATCTGCAACAAAAATGTCAAACGAATCATAAACGGGCCAAACATATTTTCCGTTTTTTCTTAAAGGAACTTCAGGACAGTTTTCATCAACCAGATGTGTTGAAGCATACACAAAGTGTTTATTATCTGGAAGGAAATAGGCACAAGTTGTACGCCCTTTTCCTGTACTGATCATTTTAGGTTTTGTATCTTTAAAAGTGTCACCGTTATTGATTATAAACATTTGGTCACAATTAAGTCCCCAATTTTTATTGTTAGATTGGAAAACCAATTGTTTGTCATCAAAACTCCAATAGGCTTCAGCATTATCACCTCCAAAAGTGATTTGTTTTATAGATTTGAAATGTTTCTCTTCAGGAAAAATTAAAATATCATTTTTTACTTCTATGCTAGACTCAGAATATTTTTCTTCATTAATGTTTTGTTTGTCTTTGTCATTTTTACAAGAAAGGACACATAAAAAAGTAGATATAATTAAGATGGATTTCATTTTTAAACTTATTTTTATATAAAAATAAACATTCTTGTTTATTGACTAATTAGTTATTAAACTTTTTTACAAACATTATAATAATCGTATCCAATGAAACCACTTTATTCACTTTTAGTAATAGTATTATTGATGTCATGCAAAGAAATGCAACCTCTTGAGGTCTCAATGCGAGAAGATGTTACTTTATTGGCATCAGATAGTCTTCATGGCAGACAAACAGGCACAAGCTATGAAATTTTAGCAGCTGGTTATATTGCTGAAAGATTTAAAAATTTAGGTTTAGAGCCTAAAGGAACAAATGGTTATTTCCAAGAATTTTCATTTAAGGATAAAAGCGATCCTCATGGAAATGTTAATTATGTGAGTAAATCAGACGATAGTACTATTACTGGAACAAATGTAATTGGGTATTTAAATAACAAGGCGGAAAACACCATAGTTATTGGTGCACATTACGATCATTTAGGAATGGGAATAGAAGGTTCATTATATAGAGGAGAAACTCCGCAAATTCATAATGGAGCAGATGATAATGCCAGTGGTGTTGCTGTCATGTTAAATATTATTAAAAACCTGAAAAGTGTAAATACTGCTAATAATTATTTGTTTATTGCTTTTTCAGGTGAAGAAATGGGATTGTTAGGTTCCAATTTCTATGTTAAAAACCCTACCATTGATTTAAAAAAGGTAGCTTATATGCTCAATATGGACATGGTTGGACGTTTGAATAATGAAAAAACCATTGCAGTTCATGGCGTAGGAACTTCTCCAATTTTTAAGCAAGTTCTTTTTGCAAATAAAGGAGAGTTAAATTTAACTGAACATGAATCTGGAGTTGGGCCAAGCGATCATACTTCTTTCTATCTAATGGACATACCAGTTTTACACTTTTTTACTGGACAGCATGAAGATTATCATAAACCTTCTGATGATTCAGATAAGTTGAATTATGATGGTATGGAAATTATAACCCAATTTATATTATCTATTATAACAGAGCTAAATGATGACGAAAAAATTGCTTTCAGAAAAACAAAAAATGAAAGTCAAGAAGTTCCTGCTTTTAAAGTTACTTTAGGCGTAGTTCCAGATTACTTATTTAATGGTAAAGGTATGAGGATTGATGGTGTGAGTGAAGACAAACCTGCGCAAAAAGCAGGTATGCAAAAAGGTGATATTGTTGTTAAAATGGGAGATAATGAAATACTGGATATGATGAGTTACATGAAATCTCTAGGAAAATTTGAAAAAGGGAATACTATCAAAGTAACAATTAAAAGAAATGAAGAAACTCTTGTTTTAAATGTTACTTTTTAGGCCTTTGAAGTTAGAGAGCTCATAAACACATATCCAAAACCTAAAAACAACATAAGGTGGAAAGGGAATAGACCAAAATCTCCTCCTTGGTTTCCAACAATAAAGGCACTATACATTCCAAAAGCAAAATAAAGCATTAATAATCCTTCAAAAATAACATTTAAGGAAATACCTTTCTTAACATATTTATTGCCTTTCCAGCTTTCTTTTAATGAGTTAATGTTGAATTTAGGGGTTCGAATAAATTCACTTTTTTTACCTAAATGACCTTCAAGGACAGCAATAGAATTGTGAAGTGAAAAGCCCATGGCAATAGAGAAAAATGTAAAAAACATTGCAATATATTTTATGAAATTTTTTATTCCACTTCCATATATGTTTTTATACATTATCCAATAACACACAAAGAATATAACGGTGCTTATAACAAAGAAACTCATTACATAAAAATAGGGTTTTAAATGCGCATACTCGTTTTTAATATAAAGCATTGGAATGCTTAAAACTGCAACTATAAGAACGTTTAAAAACATGGTGCTATTTAGAAGATGCAATATACCATGTACTTTTGTTTTGGTTGAAATATTTTTATTCTTTATAAGGCGTAAAAGCATTTTTCTAAAGTTCTCAGCACCACCTTTATTCCATCTAAATTGTTGAGATCTTGCTGCGCTAATTATTATAGGCAATTCAGCAGGTGTTTCAACATCTTCAAGATATTTAAACTTCCAGTTTTTAAGTTGTGCCCTGTAACTTAAATCAAGGTCTTCAGTTAGAGTATCACCTTCCCAGTTTCCTGCATCGATAATGCAAGATTTTCTCCAAACCCCAGCAGTACCATTAAAATTAATGAAATGCCCTTTGCTGTTTCTTCCTACTTGCTCTAAGGTAAAGTGGGCATCTAAAGCAAAAGCTTGAATTTTTGTAAGGAGGGAATAATTTCTGTTAAGATGTCCCCAACGTGTTTGAACAACCCCAATTTTTTCATTTTTAAAGTAAGGAATAGTTCTTTTTAACCAATCATTTTTAGGAAGGAAATCCGAGTCAAAAATAGCTATAAACTCACCTTTAGCAATTTTTAATCCTTCTTTGAGGGCTCCAGCTTTAAATCCGCTTCTATCTGTTCGGGTGATTTGTTTAATATCTAATCCTGTTTGTTTTAGCTTTTCAATTTGCTCAAAAGTAGTTTTTACTGTTTCATCAGTTGAATCGTCTAAAACTTGAATTTCTAATTTTTCTTTAGGGTAATCTATAAGAGCAATGTTGTCTAATAAACGCTCCATAACATACATTTCATTATAAACAGGAAGCTGTATGGTTACATATGGAACTTCATCAGGATTTGAAAAATCAAAAGTCTCAGACTTGTCAATTTTCTTTTTTGAGGAGAGATAATTAAACAATAAATTGAGTTGCGCTAATGCGTACATGAATATTAGCACCAACGAAATGGTATAAACAATAATGGTTAAAGTAGCAAAAATCATTTTTTAATACTATATTTAAAAATCCAACCTAAAATTACTAAGCCTGCAAAGATACTACCTTTTATGGTTCCTGATACTTTTGAGACGCCAATTCTTTGTCTATATTTCACAGGAATTTCTATATATGATAATTTTTGTTTAAGAGCTTTCAACTGCATCTCAATTGTCCATCCATAAGTCTTATCTTGCATGTGCAAAGCTAATAACTTTTCATATTTTATGGCTCTAAATGGCCCTAAATCTGTAAAACGAGCATTGTACAATATTTTCATCAAAAATGTAGCTAGCCAGTTTCCAAAAATCTGTTGAGGTGTCATTGAATTATTTTCCCTAGAAGCTTTAATGCGTGCTCCTATTACCAAATCAATATCATCATCTATAATAGGTTTTACAAGGTCAGAGAGTTCTTCAGGATAATCGCTATAATCCCCATCTAAAAACACAATAATATCTGGTTTTGTAGGTTGATTTGAGATATAATCCATCCCTTTTAAACAGGCATAACCATAACCTTTACGGGTCTCTGTTAATACCGTAGCGCCAGCGTTTTTAGCGTTTTTAGCTGTATCATCATTAGAGTTATTGTTGATAACAATCACTTCATCAACAATTTTAGGAATGTCATAAATGACATTTGCTATAGAATTTTCCTCATTATAAGCGGGAATGATGACTTTTATGATGGGCATAAAGAATTAACTTTCATGGTGCAAAAGTACAATATTTTATGAATTAATTAACGTTTTAATAAATCTATTAAATTAACATTATTTCCTAATAAAACATCGTTGGAATTAATGCGCCCTTTAACACTTCCATTCTCTAGTTTTAAAACACCTCTAGGACAAACTGCCGAACAAACACCACATCCAACACAACTAGAACGCACAATATTTTGACCCTTTTGAGCATAAGAACGCACATCTATACCCATTTCGCAGTAAGTGGAGCAATTACCACAAGAAATACATTGACCGCCATTGGTGGTTATTCTAAATTTTGAAAATAAGCGTTGTTGAAATCCTAAAATAGCTGCCATTGGACAACCAAATCGGCACCAAACCCTGTTTCCTAAAATTGGGTAAAAACCAGTCCCAATAACGCCGGAGAATATTGAGCCTATATAAAGACCGTACGCCGAGCGAAGGGTACTGCCTTTAATAAAGAACACTTCATTAGTGGTTCCTGTAAAGTGCATGATGAGAAGTAATCCAATCACAACAAAATAACCAATGGCCCCATATTTGACATCTTTACCAAGCTCGTTGCGCTTGAAAATCATGACAGCTAAAAAGAGGATGGTTAAGAATCCGATAACCAGTCCAATAAATAAGTTTTTTGTAAGCCAAAATTTATTGGAATCATAACCCAAATAAGAATAAATCATTGCGGTTGTCATAACTACAGAAAACACTAAAACAGTATGGATTAGCCATCGTTCCAGTTTCCATGCCGATAGTTTTTTAGAGGATAATTGCCTGAATGAATCTCCCGCGGTTTCAGCCAAACCGCCACAACCGCAAACCCAGGAGCAGTACCAACGTTTGCCAAATTTATAGGTTAAGATAGGGGTGATTACAAAGATGGATAATAGTCCAAAAACAATTAAGGCCAAACCTAAATTGCCGTTGGACAAAAACCCCTTAACGGACCATTCATCAAAAATATAATAATTTAAAGGCCAGATACTTTTAAGATCGTAATACGGCAGGTTGGAATTCAGGCGGTACATGAATTCGGGTATTAAAAACGCAAAGCCAAGTTGAAAGAACATGACCGACCCGGTCCTTAATTGTTGATATCTGTTATGACGGTATTTCAATATGAATTTGTAACCAAAAAACAATATGGCTATTGTGTATAAAGACCCATAAACAAACCATTGGCTGGCTGGTCTTCCGCTTAACAAATTACTTAAAGGGTCAAATAAGGCAATCAATCCGGTGTTTGAAACACCATTTTTACCAAGCCCCAACAATTGCGGAAAAAAGTAAAGAACAATATAAAATGACGTTAAAACAATGCCGGTTGCCCAACCCAAAACACCTCTTGAAGATATGGATTTAAACCAAACAGCATCGTTTTTTATGCCTTTCGATTTATTTAAATAAGCGTCATTTGAAAATAATACAATACCAACAGCTATACATCCTAGAGCAAAAAACAAGACAAGGCCTTGATTGGGTAAATTGATGTTGAAAAGCGCTAGAGCCAAAATAAAAAGGCCTAAAATTCCAATAAATAATGAGACTTTTTGCTTCCCTGTTAAATCTTTGGCATCCGGTTTGGCTAAAGACATGCTTTCCTGTAATCTGTGGTTCATTTTATATGTTTTGCATTTGATTTTTATAAGTTGTTTTTATGTCTTCTTCAAAACGGGTATAGAATTCTGGGTCAAAATTGGCTTCGCTTAAATGGTCAATAACGTAATCAACGTCACGTTTTTCATTTAGCCAGGTATTGAAAACTTCATGCCTCATTCGTATGCCAAAAGTGTTTATCCCTATGAATTCATTGGTAAGTGTATTGTATTCTATGGTAATGCATTTGGTGTCGTCTTCATGTTTCCAATGGAAATGGGCATGGTTTTCCTTTGGTTTAGCAAAGACCCAACCATAAGTTTGGTACTCAATATCAAAAAACTTGGCAGAATTAAACCAATGGCCCGGGTTGTAAGGTATTCTGTTACCACAAATGGTTTGAGCTACAATTTCTCCCATCATGCGCCCTGTATACCAAACGGCTTCAACGGGTCTTCGGTTTCCTATGGGGTCACGTTGTTCTGCGCAATCACCAATAGCATAGACGTCGGGGATATTGGTTTCAAGAAACCTATTTACCAAAACACCTCTGTTTGTTTCAATACTTGAAGATTTAACAAACGCAATATTTGGTGTAACGCCTGCGGTCAACCCAACAACATTGCATGCAATTTCTTCACCTGTTTCTTCAATGATCACTGATTTGGCTCGTCCGTTTTCATCAGATTTTATTTCCTTTAAATTGCATGATAATCTTAAGTCTATGTGATGGCTTTTTATGTGTCTGTTTATCATTTGGCTCTCGCCATTGGGTAGAACACCATTCCAAAAGCTACTTTCCCTCACTAAGAAGGTTACGGGGATGTTTCTTGAAGCGAGCATTTCGGCCAATTCAATGCCAATAAGTCCGCCCCCAACAATAACGGCTCGTTTACAAATGGTATTATTGGGAGCAAATTGTTCAAGAGCTTCCAAATCTTGCTTATGGTACATGCCAAAAACCCCCTGTAAGTCTTGTCCCGGCCAACCAAATTTATTGGACTTGCTTCCGGTGGCAATAATGAGTTTGTCGTATTTTAATGAATCACCTGATTCAAACCGGAGTGTTTTGGCTTCGGTATCTATGGTTTTTACAAAACCTTTAACCAATGCTATATTGTTATTTTTCCAAAAATCATTTTCATAAGGTTGCGTATGTTCAAATGCCATATGGCCCATGTATACATACATAAGTGCAGTTCTTGAGAAAAAATAATCGGTTTCGGCAGATATAATGGTGATTTTTTTGGAGGAGTGCTTTCTAATATGTCTGGCAGCAGTAACGCCCGAAATTCCGTTTCCAATTATAACAATATGCTCCATAAGGACTTTTTAATTGATGGGTTGGTCGTAAGATTTTTTAAAACCTTAATTATATTTTAATAGTTTGTTTAAATTTAAGCATTAATTTAAACCTATGAAGTCGCTTTTTAAAGTTTGTTTATTAATTGTATTATGTGGCTGTGCCATGGTTTCACGGCATCCGGACAAGATAAACGGTGTAGGTTATGTGGCTTCAAAAGATTCTATTTCTTCTGAACACATAAAGCCGGTATTAAATATCCACGCCAATTATGCCTCGGTGATGCCTTTTGGGTTTATTAGGGAAATATCGCATCCGGAAATTCAATATAATCTGGACAGGCAATGGTTTGGCGAAACAAAGGCAGGGGCAATGCAATATATATTATCCTTGAAAAGTGAAGGCGTTCGCATCATGGTGAAACCTCAAATCTGGGTTTGGCACGGGGAGTTTACAGGTGGGATTAAAATGGCCAATGAAGACGATTGGAAAATTTTAGAGGCATCCTATACTAAATTTATATTAGACTATGCCAAATTGGCGCAAAAAACAGATGTGGAAATTTTTTGTATTGGCACCGAGCTGGAAAGTTTTGTCAATGAACGGCCGGACTATTGGAAACGTTTAATTGCACAGATACGCGACGTATATCATGGAAAACTCACTTATGCAGCCAATTGGAATGAATACAACAAAACCCCTTTTTGGAACGATCTGGACTATATGGGTGTTGATGCTTATTTTCCGGTGAGCGATTTAAAAACGCCATCGGTCACAGACTGCAAGTTGGGTCTGGAGCGTTGGAAAACAGAGATGAAAGGATATTATAACACATATAAAAAACCAATTTTATTTACTGAATTTGGGTACAGGAGTGTTGATTTTACAGGCAAAGAACCATGGCGTTCTGATAGAGATATGGACTCGGTTAACCTAGATGCCCAAACCAATGCCCTGGAAGCTTTTTTTGAAATGTTTTGGCAAGAAGATTGGGTTGCAGGAGGTTTTATATGGAAGTGGCATCATAATCATGAACAAGCGGGAGGTAAGGATAATTCACGGTTTACACCACAAAACAAACCGGCAGAAACGATTATAAAAAATGTTTTTTTGAGAAGTTAGGCAATATGTTTTGTGTAGTAGTTATGCAATTCATAGGCACTAGCTCCTAGCCAATGTTTTAAATGAATCCTAAAAAAGTGATATTGCAATTTCCAGACGCCAAGTCTTTTATATAATCTGGCCGATGTGACGATGTCTTTTTGAATGACTTTAAATTGGCGAGCGGCATACAGTTTTTTGATGAACACATTGTCTTCATAAATAATATATTGCTCGTCATAGCCACCAAGGGCTTTAAATAATGGGGCGGTTATAAAAAGGCTTTGGTCGCCACCCCTGCAAGCCATCCAATTAAACCTTGTTAACCAACTTGCCAAACGCAACCACCAATGATTGCTGTTAAATCTCATCTTAAAGCAGCCCGAAAGATTGCCCTTTTCAACTTCATTGATGATAAGTTT
>DJWL01000101.1 GCA_002441545.1 Flavobacteriaceae bacterium UBA6231
TAAAGCAAACAATATAAAGAAAAACAACTTGGGCAAAATTAAATATAATCACCATAAAAACAAACATGACCAAACTGTTAAATCTTATATAAATCATTCGATAAGACAATTGATTAATATCGAAAAACCAACGGAAATAATAATGGAACAATTAAACTTTACGAGTTGGAATAAAAAATATCCTAAATCTATCAAGAGGAAATTGTCACGATGGATTAAAGGTTATATAAGAGAGCGGTTAGAATATTTATGTAGTTATTATGATATTAATATAACATATATTAATCCTGCTTATACAAGCAGAACCTGCAATATATGTGATAGTTTTGGAGAACGAAAAGGTGATGTTTTTACTTGTCCTAAGTGCGGTAAATTACATGCAGATATTAACGCAAGTAAAAACATTTTAAATAGAAAGTACGACAAAGAAATTACTTTATATACTCCATTTAAAAAAGTAAGAGATATTTTAGAAAAAAGGGTTAATTAATAGTTTAATTTAACCACAGTTTAAAAGATTAAATATCTGATCACAAATATATGTACCTCATAGCAATATGAAGCGTATATTTTATCAGCAATGGGGGTCAGATATTTTTCTTTAATAATATTATAAAATTTTCAAATACGGTTGTAGGATAGAAATATATGAAAATATATTTTGAACTGGTACATCCAAGGCTTAAAACTATCTTAAGATAGAAGAAGTGCGAATTGTTTAAAAATATGTATGGTTGTGCATGTTTTTAGAACCAGCGCCGATAGTTACTGCTACCACAATGGATGGTTCTGATTTAAAAGGACACGAAGCAGAAACCGATAAAGATGGCAATATTATCGGTCTTAATACAGATGCCATCGGTTCACTTTATAATACTCATATTGGGACTCATCAAATTAACAATGAAGACAAGTATGGTTTGTGGGCAGAGGGCTATTTGTGGTTAAGGTTTCAAAATACTTTGAATGTTGTAGAAAACATTTTTAATGAGAATGGATCTGTTGATACTTCTGTAGAAATACAGGTTGGAGTAACTTTATTTATATAATCGTAATACTCCGCATATAACGCAAGTTGTATGTAGTGATAGGTGACGGATAACAACCTATCCAATATCTCAACAATTGCTGGCAATCCCTAAAGCCTAATTAACCACAACATAAGAATGAAATATGTCTAAGTGTGATGGTTGCGAAAGCAGAAAAAATAATTAGGATGACATAAGGTTAAATCCTAAGTGTTGTAATAATGGGTCTTCAGCAGGATATATCCGAACAGGATATTCTTCAACGATCATTCCCCATGAAGGAAGTAGGGTCAAGTGACTCGAAACGAGAGACTCCATTTTAAAAAAATGGATGATGATATGATCTGTGCTGTATGGAAACATACAGATGCACGTAATGGTGCTGGTAGAGATTAACGACCTCTATTGAACACGCTAAAAATATATTATAAATATGTATATTTTTATTTATTTAGATAATTTTAGTGGGACAGCAGGTAGCTCCTGTTTTTAATTGCTGCAACGATTAAATTACCACTATTTTTATAAACTAACTTTTTGCAGAAGGGAGGTGGATGTATGATAAGGTCTTATCAAGTGAGATTATTGCCAGATCAAATCCAAGAACAATTATTATGGAAACATGTAAATACAGCAAGATTTGTTTGGAATTATGGTTTGTCTTATCAAAGAAAACGATATAAAAACAAAGAAAAACATTTGAGTGGTTATGATTTAAGAAAAGTGTTTATAAATCTTAAACAACAAGACGGATATGCTTGGTTAAAAGAAGTATCTGCACATACAATATCAAATGTTTGTTTAGATTTAGACGATGCTTATAAAAGATATTTTAAAAAACAAAATGGTAAACCTAAATTTAAAAAGAAAAATAAATGTAAAAACAGTTTTCCGGTAAGGAAAGATACATTTTATTTTAATAATAATTGTGCAGTAATTGAAAAAATCGGGAAAGTAAAATACCAAACTAATTATAAATTGCAACAAGGCAGACAAATATGTAAATTTACTAATCCAAGAATAAAATACGACAATAATAAATGGATATTAATTTTTGGTATGGAGTGTGATAATCAAACACAAACACTTACCGATAATTCAATTGGAATCGATCTAGGGATCAAGGATTTGGCATTTGTTAGTTGTAGAAACGAGTTTAGAGTTTTTAAAAATATTAACAAGACTAAAGAGGTAAAGAAAATTGAGAAACGATTAAAACACGCACAAAGAAAAGTTAGCAAGAAATATCATGTTAATGACAATAATTATAAGAAGTCTAAGAATATTTTAAAAGCAGAAAAACGAGTTAAACAACTATATAATAAACTATCAAATATTAGAAAGAATTATATTCATCAAACAACCAGAACAATAGTAAATATGCTTCCAAAACGAATAGTAATGGAAGATTTAAATATATCTGGTATGATGAAAAATAGACATCTTTCTAAAGCAATCCAAGAACAATGTTTTTATGAGTTTACTAAACAAATAAAATATAAATGTGAAAATTTTGGGATTGAATTTATTCAAGTGGATAGATTTTATCCTTCATCAAAAACATGTAGTAAATGTGGACACATTAAAAAAGAATTAAAACTATCTGATAGAATTTATAAATGTGATAATTGTGGATTGGTAATTGATAGGGACGAAAATGCAAGTATTAATCTTATGAATTATAAAGTTAATTAATTAAAATGTTGAAAATTGATTAACTTTGTAGGACTTTGGTGCATCCGAATTTAAGCCTTTGGAGAATTATATCAAACAGGAGTAGTCTTTTGACAAAACTGGATTCTATGAATAAGGAAATAAATAAAAATATATGTATTTAAGTATATTTTTAGCATCAGGACTCGAATTCTCAGAAGAAGGTCGCACGGCTACAAATAGTATTTTATATATGGGACATTGCCTGTTAGGGACTACGGTTGAACCAGCCTATCCAGATTCAGGTATGTATGAAATGAATTTACTGGTTGCTGAAGCATATAAAAAAGATTTAAGTGTTTTAAATCAAGAAAGCGATGCTCCTGTAGATAATATTAAAACATTAAGTAAAGGAGGTAGTTTAGTGGCGAAAGAAGATGTAGTTTTTAATTTCGGAAAAGAAATTTTAAACAAAATCGAAACAAGTGAAATGTCTTTTAATGATATTAGAGATCAGTTGTGGTCACAGCTAAATTCTGAAAAAGACGAAGAAGGTTATACAATTTACAAGTATTGGATTGAAGAAGTTTATAATGGATATGCCATTATAAATGAAAATGACACTGGGAAATATTTTAAAGTTCCTTATTCAACTGGCGAAACAGAAATTAGTGTTGACACTGGTTCAATGGTTGAAGTTATAAACCAGTGGGTAGAGATAGGCAATCCTAATCCTGGTGAAAATACTAATCTTTCTACAGAAAATGAAGAGTTAAAATCTCAAGTATCTGAAAAAGACAAAGAAATTGATGAACTTAAAACAAAAGTAGCTTCTTTAGAAAGTGAAGTTAAAACTAAGGAGGAAGCTATGCAGTTAAATCAGACTGAAGCTAATGAGAAAATAATTAAACTTGGGACTGTTGTTGAGGATTTGAAAGAAGAGTTAAATTCTTTTAAACCAATCAAAGAAGAGTATGACAGGATTCAAGAAGAACTTAGGCAGAAAGAATTAGCAACAAAACGTGCTGAATTAAAGCAATATATTATCAATTCAAAGGTGTATTCCGATAAAGACTTTGAAGAGAACGAAGATTTAAAAACAATAATTAGTGAAGTTGATTGGGTTAAAGCCAAGGATATTATCGCCGATTATTTTGTTAAAAAAACTGTTGGCACAGATGTTTCTAAAATAGAAATTAGCGAAGTAATTATACCAGTTGATGACAAAGGAAAGAGTCTTTTCTATAGCGTCAAAGACGAAATGTATGCTCCGCTAGAGAAATAAAATTAAATATTAATTATTTTTAAGGAGGAATTTTATTAGATGTCTGTTTACATTAGTCGTTCTAATAGTGAAAATTACAACGGTAAGTTAAAGGTTGCAAGTGCGGCAGTTTACCCAGGGGATGCGGTCTTTGCAGATGATTCTGCTGGAACCTGTTATGCTCCTACAAGCGATGGTGTTGCTGATGGATATGATATGTTTTTAGTTGCAAATTACGATGGTTATGCAGAAACAGATCAGACAAGTTCTAAAGATTACGATGTGGCAGTTGACAAATATGCTCGTTTGAAACCATTTTCTGTTGGTGATGAGTTTGTAACTGATAGGTTTATTGGCACTTATTCTAGCATTTCTGTAGATGATATTTTCGCAATTAACGGAACTGCTGGTTCTGGTTCTATTGGAAAATGGATTGCTATCGCCGCTCGTACTCCTATTGTACGTGTAAAGGTTGTTGAAAAAACTTCAATCTATGGTCAGAACGCTTTGAAATTTAGGGTAATTGCTGCTTAGTTCTTGTTAATTTAAATATAATATATAACGTATTTAAGGAGGTTATTTTAAAGTTGGATAATGAAAAGAAAACTTTAACTAAAGATTCTAAAATTGTGCAGATTTGTAACAAAATTATTAAAAAGGAACAGGTAAGTAATGAGGATTGCCAGAAAGCACAAGAAACTATTAAATTGCTTGCAACGAAACGTGATCCTCAGAGTTTATTTGAACTGGCACAACTTATTGGATTTTTAGTAGATGACAAGTTTATGCAGACCACGAACTATTTGGGTCAAATCGCTGACGTAAAGAATGTTGCTGACGGAGATAAAGCATCGTTCAAAATGCAAAGAGGAACTATTGCTGCCCTGTGGCAAGCTAGGGGTTCTACTGCTGAAAGGACAATGGTAGGAACTGAGTATAGTTCGATTGAAGCAGATGAGATTTCTATCGCTCCTGCTATTGAACTTGAACAGCTTCAGAATGGTCAGATTGATTTTACGTCTTTGGTAAATGATGCGAATATTGCTTTGGAGTATGCTTTATTGAAACAGCTTGAAACTGTAATTAAAGCTTATTGGGACGATCTTGGTTCTCCTTGGTATGCTTCTGGAAATGGTGTAACTCCTGCTATAGATCCTATTATTGCTGCTGTTGGTAGGTTAGGTTCTCCTGTAATACTTGGTGATATTGCGCTCATTCAGAAGTTTGTTAATCTTACTGGTTTTAACGGCAATATTCCTGATTCTATTGCTGTTGAATATAATCAAACTGGTGTAATTGGTGTTTATAAGGGTGCTAGGTTGGTTCAGTTGGTTAATCCTCTGTTTAATGATACGGACATGTCAACCACTTGGTTGGATAAGGGATATGCTTATATTCTTCCTGCTGGCGCAGCAACTAGTAGCAGACCTCTTAAGGTAGTTTTTGAAGGAAGTATGGGTACTTACGAAACTAGGTATGCACAGTCCAGAATTCTTGAAATCGCTATGTATAAGAAGGTTGGCGTAGGGTTAGCAAGCGTTAGATACGGGGCTGGATTTTATGAGGACACTAGTTTATAAGACAATTGTTAAATAAATATTATAATATAATATTAAAGGAAGTGTTTTGTTTAGTTTATGTCAGATGGTAAAAAGGTTAAGGTTTGGAACAGGACAAAAGGTGTTCATTATGTAGTCTTTCAAGATAAACTTAGATCTTTCCCTATTCCCCCAGGTGGATCAATAAAAGTTCCTATTGATGAAATATATTATATCAATAATTCTAGTAGATCGTTTTCAAAAGGACTTCTTGAAATTGACCAGAGCGAAAAATCTTTACTTGAAGAATTAGGTTATACAAAGAGAAGTCCTAATGTTTATTCTGAAGATGAATTAAGGAATTTGTTGAACGGTAGTTTAACTGATTCTATTAAAGACGAGTTAAGTAAAGTTACAGAAAGACATGCTTGTGAGAAATTGGTTAAAATTGCAAGGGAAATGGATTTGCCTAGAAGTAAAGTTAAATTTATTGAGAATTTAACTGGTATGGAAGTATACAATGAATTCACCGACGAAGAGAAAGAGAAGAAAAACGCTGAGAAGAAATAAATATAATAGAAGTTTGATTTTATTTTAATAATTTTGATTTTAAGGAGGTTTTTAAATAGACGGCTTTTTCTGCTTATCATGTAAGTGTTGGCACAAATGCAACTAGCACCGAAGGTACTTCTACGGTTAACGTTAAAGAAATTAAACTAATAAGTAACGATGGAAGTTATGATATTACATTTAATTTTGACGCTGCTTATAATACAACTGGTGCTTTTGTATTAAAAACTGGAGAACAAATTACAGGTTGGAAAATTCCTGTAGGTGTTTTACATTATTATGCTTCAAGTTCATCTGCTTTTAGATTCCTTGGTACGGCAGACGATGGCAAGGGAACTGATCAGGTTGGAAAAACTGCTGTATTGGGAGCTATTCAAGCGTTGGAAACAAAGGTTAATAATTTAATTACAAAGTTAAAAACTGCTGCTATTATAGCTTCTAGTTAAAGTTAGGTGGTTTTAATTGAGTGTAACCACGAATTATTCTGATATATATTCTTACATAACAGCTTATGGGACAAGTGATGATGTAACTGATCTTACTGATACAAAATGTAAAACTCTAATTAAAGCAATTGCGGCAGATTATATTCAAAGAGTTGATAGCGAAGCGGTATTTAATCATACCGCTTTTACTGTCACTACAACTGCTGCAATGACGGAGTTACAGAAGAATGTATTGGGACTAATGTGTTATAGAGAATATATGGTTCAGGAAAATAAAAAATGGTCAACTTTAATGAGTATAACAAACAATGCTTTTTCTATAACTGATTCCTCTGGGGTTAAAAGAGCGTTACAATCAGTTTTAGATAAGATTGATAAAGATTTAGAAAATAAATTGGCAACTTTGTTGACTTATGAGTATTAAGTTGGTTAAAAGGAAGTGCGTTTCTTTTTGTTAATTGATATAGATGGAAAAGATTATAAACTTTATGTTAAATATAGTTATGTAGACAAGGACGATAAACTTGTTGAAATTGAATTGCCATTAGACGAATATTGTGAAGTTGCTTGGCGCAAATGTAATAGGTTGTTGTATTATTTGGAAAATGATCTTGGATTAATGTTAAAGAAAAAAATTGATTTAAGGGTTGATTTTCCAGAAGTAAGAAAACAAACTCTTCATGCTAGTGGAATGGTGGCAAGATTGTGTGATGATTTAATTATTAAAAATGAATAGCGACAATATCTTATAAAGGAGGTAATAAAATTTGTTTTTAGTTGGAACTGATTCTGTTGATAATACATTGCTTGAATCGGGCGCAAAGATCGTAGTTAAAGAAGAATCTTTTATATATTTTAACCCTTCGGCAACTATTACAGATTACGATCCTGTAACAGAAACAAGTTGGAAACGAATTAAATTCGCACAGAAACCTAAGTATGATAAAGCTGACAGAAC
>DJWL01000182.1 GCA_002441545.1 Flavobacteriaceae bacterium UBA6231
TATCTTCGGCTGAAACTTCTTGAGTTTTTGTTTTTAATGTAACAGGTTCAATAATTTCTGACTCATCTAATGAAAAATTCGCTAATTTTTGGCGTTCAAATTTTGGTTGAAATAGTGAAGGGTCTAACGATTCTAAACTGTTTTTAATGTCTTGTTGAGAAGTTTCATCTATCATAATTTTTTTATTGATAGAGATGTCTTCAACTGTAACATCTATGTCTTGTAAATGTTCGCTGTTTATTTTTATGAATTGAGAAATTTCATTTTGATTGAAAACTTCAGAAGTTATAAAATCAAATAAAATACTTCTGTCGGTTGTGTAGGCAGCTGTTGTTTTAAGTTCTTGATTGTATATAAAACTTTCTTGATTTTTTAAACCTTTAAGATAAATAGCTCTTGCTGATTGAAAATAGGGGAATTCATTAACTATTGATTTCACATCTTCAGTTTCTTTTTGAGTGACTGCTTCTGGGTTTTGAAGTAAATATGTGAAATTTTTATTGTTCAAAAGTTTATTTTTTATAGTTTTAAACGGTACACTTTTTTACCATTTAGCTAAGGAAGCATTAAATATATCTTGAGTGATACGTTCAAAAATCTCTGCAATTGCAGAATCTTTAACTCCACCTACAAGTTGAGCATTTCCAGCATAATCATAATAGAAAGAGAAGTTTTGGTCAAACTCTGCCTCTTCATCGTGCTTATCATAAAAATGAACTTTAACGCCTATAGTTAGTCTGTTTTGAGCTGCTGTATTTTGTGAAGTTGCTGTTGTAGGCGAAATTCTATATTGAGTAATTTCTCCTTCATAAACCAAGTCTCCATTTGATTTTACAAGACTTAAATTGGTTTGATTTTGTAATAAATCAATCAAGGCATTGGTGAAATCTCTATCTAAACCAGGTTCAACTAAAAGGGCATTATTTTGAAAATAATTAACTTGAAATGTTTTTGTGTCTGATGAAATTGAGGCTCCTGTAAATGAATAAGCACCACAACTTAACAGTATAATTGATGTTAAAATTAAAACAATATAATGGGTTGTTTTCATCTGTTTAAATTTGTTGATATACATTTGATTCGATTAATCTTAATTAAACTTAAAGTTACAAATCATATTGTTTTATCTTTCTATATAATGTGCGTTCACTAATACCGAGTTCTTCGGCAGCTAATTTACGTTTTCCGCTGTGACGTTCAAGTGATTTTTTAATTAATTCTAATTCTTTGTCATGTAAAGAAAGTGTTTCTTCTTCCTCAATTTCTTCAGCAAAGTGATATTTATCCGTATTATTTACAATGTCTTGAGGGATTTTAGAGTGCTCTTGAATTGATAAAACTTCAGGCTCATCAATAGCATCTTCATATTCTGTTTCGTCATTCGAACCATAAATTTTCTTGATTAAACCTTGATGTTCTTTTTCAACTTCTTTGGAATTACCTTTTTTCATAAGCTCCATAGTGAGCTTTTTTAAGTCGTTTAAATCACTTTTCATATCAAACAAGACTTTGTAAAGTATTTCACGTTCGCTACTAAAGTCGGTATCAGATTTTGTGTGTTTTATAACGGCAGGTAAATTATTTCCTGATGAAGGTAAATAACCAGTTAAAGTTTCGGCTGAAATTGTTCTGTTTTGTTCCAATACAGATATTTGTTCAGCTACATTTCGTAACTGACGGATGTTTCCGTTCCAACGATGTTTTAAAAGTACTTCAATAGCACTATCAGTTAACTTGATAGTAGGCATTTTATATTTTAATGCAAAATCGCTAGCAAACTTTCTGAATAACAAATGAATGTCTTCCTGACGTTCTCTTAAAGGTGGTAAATGGATATCAACAGTGCTTAAGCGATAATACAAATCTTCACGGAATTGCTCTTTTTTAATAGCTTCAAACATATTGGCGTTTGTGGCAGCTACAATTCTAACATCCGTTTTTTGAACTTTACTGGAACCTACTTTTAAAAATTCACCATTTTCTAAAACACGTAACAAACGCACTTGTGTTGTTAATGGTAATTCACCAACTTCGTCAAGAAAAATAGTGCCTCCATCAGCTACTTCAAAATAGCCTTCACGAGTTTGAGTAGCACCAGTAAAAGACCCTTTTTCATGCCCAAACAATTCACTGTCTATAGTGCCTTCAGGAATAGCTCCACAGTTTACTGCAATATATTTACCATGCTTTCTGTGAGATAATTGATGAATTATTTTTGGGATGCTTTCTTTTCCAACACCACTTTCGCCGGTTACTAATACAGAAATATCTGTTGGCGCAACTTGAATGGCTTTTTCAATAGCACGATTGAGTGTAGGTGCATTGCCAATGATGCCAAAACGCTGTTTTATAACTTGAACAGATTCCATAATTAATTATTTTTTGAATATCCAACGGCGTCACCTAAAAGGGTTGCGCTGGTACAATCATATATTTTTACATTTACAAAATCACCTATTTTATAATGCTCCTTTGGAAATACAACAACAGTGCTTTGCTCGTTTCTTCCAGACCAATGTGCATCAGATTTTTTTGAAGATTTCTCAATTAATACTTCTACTGTTTTTCCAATAAATTGTTTTGTTCTGTAATGACTGTGTTTTAGTTGTAATTCAACTATTTTAGCAAGACGACGCTTTTTAGTTTCTTCAGGCACATCATCTTTCATTTTGCGTTCTGCTAAAGTTCCTGGTCTTTCAGAATAAGCAAACATATAACCAAAATCATATTTTACATGTTCCATTAAACTCAAGGTGTCTTGATGATCTTCTTCTGTTTCTGTTGGAAAACCAACAATCATATCTTGACTTATACCACAATCAGGAATAATTTTTCTGATATTGTCAATCAATTCAAAATACTCTTCGCGTGTATGTTGTCTGTTCATTTCTTTTAAAATGCGATTGCTTCCACTTTGAACAGGTAAATGAATATAGTTACATATATTATCGTATTTGGCCATGGTTTCAACCACATCCATAGTCATATCTTGTGGATTTGAAGTTGAAAAACGAATCCTCATTTTTGGTTGCGCCTTGGCACACATTTCTAATAAGTTAGAAAAACTTACAGCAGTTGCTTTTTGAAAATCTGAAGCTTTATCATAGTCTTTTTTCAATCCGCCACCATACCAAAGGTAACTATCTACATTTTGACCAAGCAGGGTGATTTCTTTAAAGCCCTTATTCCACAAATCGTTTACTTCTTCAAGGATACTCTGAGGATCTCTACTTCGCTCGCGACCTCTAGTAAAAGGAACTACGCAAAAAGTACACATGTTATCGCAGCCACGAGTAATGGAAACAAATGCTGTAACACCATTTGAGTTTAATCTTATAGGTGAAATATCGCCATAGGTTTCTTCTTTTGATAGAATAACGTTAATAGCATCTCTACCTTCGTCAACTTCACTTAACAGATTTGGTAAGTCTTTATATGCATCAGGGCCAACAACTAAATCAACTATTTTTTCTTCTTCAAGGAATTTGTTTTTTAAGCGTTCTGCCATACAGCCTAAAACACCCACTTTCATGCTTGGGTTAATTTTTTTTACAGCATTGTATTTTTCTAAACGCTTCCTTACAGTTTGTTCGGCTTTATCTCTAATAGAGCAGGTATTTACTAAAACTAAATCTGCATCTTCTAAATGTTGAGTTGTGTTGTAACCTTCATTAGCTAAAATTGAAGCAACAATTTCGCTATCACTAAAATTCATGGCACAACCATAACTTTCAATAAATAGCTTTTTTGTGTTTTCTTTTTTTTGTTCTAATATAAGGGATTCACCTTGTTTATTTTCGTCTATTATCTTTTCCATATTGTTATTGAAGCAACTAAAGTCAATAAGTGTGCAAAGATACGATAAAATTATATTTTCTGACAAAGTGTCAGATGTAAAATTGTATTAAAATTGTGATATATATGTTAAAGTATTTACTTTTAACGAAACCAAACAAAAATTATAAAATGAATACTGTTGAAAATATTTTAGAAAGAATAAGTAATGCGAAGCAATTAGACTTTGGAACTATTTTTAGTGACTCTATTGAACTTTTTAAGAAAACATGGCTTCAGGGTTTTTTGCTACAAATAATCACTATTCTTATTATGTTACCGTTAATTATGGTTATTTACATACCAATATTTACTATGATATTAGCGCAATCTGAAAATGGATATATGGATCCAGATCCTTTTTCTGGTTTCTTTGAAGGGATGTCAATACTTTATATTCTGTTTATAGTTGTAGCAATATTTGCACTTACAACACTTTCATTTGTTTTAAATGCTGGATTTTTTAGAATCATGAAAAAATTAGATTTTAATGAGACTGTAGCAACAGCAGACTTATTTTATTTTTTTAAAGCAAAATATTTTAATACTACTTTTTTACTTATGCTGGCAACTATTGGAATAGCTATTTGTGCTGCTTTGTTGTGTTATTTGCCAATATTCTATGTCATGGTGCCTTTATCATTTTTTACATTGGTCTTTGCTTTTAATCCAGAAATGAGTGTGGGCGATATAGTAAAAGTTAGTTTTAAACTTGGAAACAAAAAATGGCTTTTAGCTTTTGGGTTAATAATAGTGTCAAGTATATTAGCACAAATTGTAGGTATGCTTATGTGTTTTGTGGGAGTATTATTCACTGCTCCATTTGTGTATCATCCTACATATATTATATATAAAGAGGTTATAGGGTTTGAAGAAAACAGTAATACAGAGATTATTGAATAAAGGTATAATTAAGATAAATTTCTGATATTTTTTCAGATGCTTTTAATCAATCTAAAAACAGATAATCCATAAAATTAGGCACATAAACTTTTTTTCATATACATTTGTAGCTTCAAAAATTGAAGTATGGCGAAGAATTTAGTAATTGTAGAATCACCGGCTAAGGCTAAAACAATAGAGAAATTTTTAGGAAAAGATTTTAAAGTTGAATCTAGTTTTGGTCATATATCAGATCTTCCATCAAAAGAGTTAGGTGTTGATGTAGAAGGTGATTTTAAACCAAAGTATGAGGTTTCAAGAGATAAAAAAGCAGTCGTAAAAAAACTTAAAGATTTAGCTAAAAACTCCGATATGGTTTGGTTGGCAAGTGATGAGGATCGAGAGGGTGAAGCCATTGCGTGGCATTTGGCTGAAGCGTTGAATTTAGACAAAGCAAAAACCAAACGTATTGTATTTCATGAAATTACTAAGTCTGCTATCCAAAAAGCAATAGAAAATCCACGCGATATTGATTATCATTTAGTAGATGCACAACAGGCTCGTAGAGTTTTAGATAGAATTGTTGGTTATGAGCTGTCTCCTGTGCTTTGGAGAAAGGTTAAAGGAGGCTTATCTGCTGGGAGAGTTCAATCTGTTTCTGTGCGTTTAATTGTTGAACGTGAACGCGAAATTCAAGAATTTACTTCTGTAGCTTCTTACAGAATTGATGCGGAATTTTCAAATGAGAC
>DJWL01000043.1 GCA_002441545.1 Flavobacteriaceae bacterium UBA6231
GCTAACTTAAGATATACATAAACGTCGTAAAACATTTGAGAAAAGCATTCAAAATAAAATTATTGTAATGATTTCAGTTTATTGTTCCAATTCCAAAAAAAGAATTAATACTTAAAACAGGACTTTTTTTGTTTTCGACTCGGATTCTATAAAACGAACCAAAAACTATAAACTGACAATTGAAGTTAGAGATACTTTAACTAAATACAAATATCAAAATCTGACTGACGAAAGTAAAAGTATGGTTGTGTTTTACATTCCAAAAAAAGCAAAATTAAAGAAAAAATTCTTGAACGAATAAACAATGAACCTGATGGTTCAATTAACTTAGTTGGAAGAGCTTTAGTTGTTAAAGGAGTTAATAAAACCGCTTTCAACAAGGTATAAAACACATTTTGTACAAACGTTGCCAATTTTTGAAAGCGATTATCCAAAAGTTGGTAAAATCACCTAATAAAATACAACAAAAAGGTAAAATTCTTTTTTAAAAATATTTAGAAAGGGATCAAATTAGCTAATCTATATAATAGTCTTTTTGCTATTTTATTGTTGCCTTAAAAATTAAAAACCCCATAAACATTGTGTTTATGGGGTTTTCTGGTGGTGCCTCCAGGAATCGAACCAGGGACACAAGGATTTTCAGTCCTTTGCTCTACCAACTGAGCTAAGGCACCAGCTGCTTAAATGCGGTTGCAAATATATATTCATTTTTATTATTCGCCAAAAGAAAATTATAAAAAATGGTTTTGTAAATTTACACTTTTAAATAATAATATGAATTTAGTAATCGATGTAGGTAATTCTTCAGTTAAACTAGCTGTTTTTGAGGAGACTAAAATTTTATTTAAAAAAACTATCAAGCTAGATTTTATTTCAAAGCATTTAGATTTATTACGAAAAGAATATAAATCTATAAATAAAGCCATCATTTCTTCAGTTGGAAAATTAAAAAATACCGATATTGAATATATAAAAAAGCATTTTGACCTACTTTTTTTGGATGTTTCTACCCAAATTCCATTTAAAAACTGTTATGAAACTCCTAAAACATTGGGAATGGATAGAGTTGCTTTGGTAAGTGCTTCTGTTCAGCAATATCCAAACAGTAATGTTTTAATTATTGATGCAGGAACTTGCATTACTTATGATTTTATAACATCACAAAATGAATATTTAGGCGGAGCTATTTCGCCAGGAATAAGAATGAGGTACCAATCGTTAAATAATTTAACAGCTAAATTGCCATTATTAGAAACAGAAGAACCAAAAAACATCATTGGTAATTCTACAAATAATTCAATTCATTCGGGTATAATATTTGGCGTTTTGAAAGAAATAGATGGAATAATTGAAGAGTATAAACTAAAATATAAAGATTTAACAGTTATTTTAACAGGTGGAGACGCTAATTTCTTGTCTAAACAATTAAAAAGTAGCATATTTGCCAACTCTTATTTTTTATTAGAGGGATTAAACTATATTTTACAATTTAATTCAAACGAATGATTAAAAAACTTGTATTAGTTTTTGTAGCTTTTATCACAATTCAAAGTTATGCTCAACAAGGAACAGCTTCACCATATTCATTTTATGGTATTGGAAGCCTAAAGTTTAAAGGAACTGTTGAAAACAGAAGTATGGGAGGTTTGAGTATCTATATGGATAGTATTCATATAAACTTAAGAAATCCTGCTTCATATGCCACTGAAAATTTAGCATCTATACCATTTAATGGAGAAAGTAGACCAGTAAAATATACTGTAGGAGGAAGTCAATCTTCTTTAAACTTAAAAAGTGCTACAAATAGTGATAAAGCATCTTCAACTACTTTTGATTATTTAGCTGTATCAATTCCAATAGGTAAATTTGGTATGGGATTTGGCTTAATGCCTCAAACGGCTGTAGGTTATAAATTAGAGACTATTAATTCAAACGGGGATTTACTAAATAGATTTAAAGGTGAAGGAGGTCTTAACAAAGTAAATTTAGGAATAGGGTACTTATTGGCTAAAGGACTAAGTATTGGTGTTGATGCTAATTACAATTTTGGCAATATTCAGAATAGTGTTATTGAATTTGCTTATGATTCTGATGGAATTATTTTGCAAAATCAATCTAAAGAAAATAACAGATCAGATTTAAGTGGTTTAAGTTTTAATCTTGGGTTATCTTTCAAAACAAGGGTAAATGATAAATATGAATTTGTTTCAGGATTTACCTTTACACCTGAAAGTAATTTAACTTCAAATAATAATAGAACTATTTCAACAATAGTAATTAATTCTTCAACGGGAAGTGAATTTGAAACAAATTCTTTTGAATCAGATTTGGAAGAACAAGGGCTAAAACAAACAGACCTTACTTTGCCCTCTAGATTATCTTTTGGAGCTGGTTTTGGTAAACCAAGAGCTTGGTTTATTGGTGCAGAATTTATGACCGAAAACACCAGCAAGTTTTTTAATCCATTATACAGTAGTATTGATACTAAATATGAAAACGCCTCTAGGCTTTCTTTAGGAGGATTTTTTATTCCGCAGTACAATTCTTTTTCTGGTTACTTTAAACGCGTAGTTTACAGAGCTGGTTTGCATTATGAAAAAACAGGATTAAATATAAATAACGAATCTATAAATGAGTTTGGCATATCTTTTGGTTTAGGCTTACCAGTAGGGGACTTATTCTCAAACGCGAATTTAGGATTTGAAATTGGAAAACGTGGAACAACTAACAATAATTTAATTCAAGAGAATTTTGTTAATTTTCAATTAAGCTTATCTTTGAACGATAGATGGTTCCATAAAAGAAAATATGATTAACAACATAAATTTATTATCATGAAAACGAGAATTACTTTATTACTAACAGCATTATTTTTTGTGAGTAATATTGGCTTTACTCAGCAGGACGAGGAGTGTATGACTAAGCTTTCAATATTTCACGAATATGTAAAGGCTAAAAATTTTGAAGCAGCTTACCAACCGTGGATGGATGTGAGGATTAAGTGCCCAAAATTTAATAATGCTATTTATATTGATGGCGAGAAAATTTTAGATTATAAAATTGAGCAATCAACAGGTGCAGAAAAAGTAGCATTTCTTAATGACCTAATGAAACTTTGGGAAGAGCGAGTTGCTAATTTCCCTAGTAAAACACCAAAAGGTGAATATGCTGCTAATGCATGTCAATTGATGTATGATAATAAAGATCTACTAAAAAAGACAGACTTAGAATTGTATGAGTGTTTTGATGCAGCTTATCAATCAGATAAAGCAACTTTTACTAATCCTAAAAGTTTATATACCTATTTTTCTTTAATGGTCGATTTGTATGATGCAGGAAAAAAACCAGCTGCAGATTTATTCAATAAATATGATGATGTTGTAGAAAAGGTAGAAGACGAAGTTAAAAATTACTCAGAAAAACTTAATATTCTTATTGAAAAAGAGGAGTCAGGTACACCATTAAGTGGTAAAGAACCTAGATATAAAGCGTCTTATGAAAGTTATTTAAGTGCATATGATCAAATTTCTGGAAGTATTGATCAAAAGTTAGGAGATAGAGCAAACTGTAAAAACTTAATACCATTATATCAAAAAGACTTTGAAGAAAACAAAACTAACGCGGTTTGGTTACAAAGAGCTGCGGGTAAAATGTCTGAAAAAGAGTGTACAGACGACCCATTATTCTTTAAATTGGTAAATGCTTATCATTCTTTAAGTCCGTCAGCTAATTCAGCGTATTATTTAGGAATCTTAAAAGATAAAGAAGGAAAACCTAATGAGGCTATATCTTTTTATGAAGAAGCCATTAAGTTAGAAACAGATAACTTTAAAAAAGCCAGACTTAATAATAACATTGGGTTAAAGTTAAAAGCTAAAGGTAACTATGGAAGAGCCAGAGGTTATTTTAGAGAGTCACTAAGGTTAAACCCTTCAAATGGTCATCCTTATTTATCAATAGCAAATATGTATGCAGCAAGTGCGAATGATTGTGGTGATGATAATTTTAATAAAAGAGCTGTGTTTTGGTTAGCTGCCGAAGAGGCTAGAAAAGCAGGAAGAGTAGATGCTACTTTAAAAGGTGCTTCAGCTCAAACAGCTGAAAACTACATGGCTAAAGCCCCAACAAAAGCAGAGATTTTTAGTAAAGGTAATTCTGGACAAACAATAAATATTGGATGTTGGATAGGTGCATCTGTTGTAGTGCCAAAAATTTAAATGAAATACTTTAAAAAAAATATCATATTATCTATGGTCACCGTGTTTGCGGTGACCATGTTTTTTTCATGTAAAAACAATTTAAAAGAAGTTCAAAAAATTGGTATTTCAGAAGATGAACCTATTGGTGTTGCAGAAGATATTAATTTAAAATATACTGATTCGGGTAAAATACAAGCGATTCTTATAAGCCCTAAAATGTTAGATTATTCAAATAGAGATTTTTCATTTAATGAATTTACCGAAGGTATTAATCTTACTTTGTTTGATGATAAAAATCAAAAAAGTACAGTTACTGCAGATTATGCAATAATTTATAATGATACAGATTTAATGGATTTGCAAGGGCATGTTGTTTTAGCAACACATACAAAGGATACTTTGTTTGCCGAACAATTATTTTACGACCAAAAGAAAGAATGGCTATTTACCAATAAACCGGTAACTTTTAGAACAGGGTTGGATTTAATTAACGGCAATGGTTTCGACTCTAATTCAGAGTTTACAAACGCTGAAGTTCTTGAAATTAATGGAATTATTACTGTTGACGAATAATTCAAAATATTAGATTTACCTCACAATTTTTTTTAAGTATCTTTGTCTTTAATATAATTATTATATGTTATGATGCTTGCTAAGTTTTTTCAATATGCCTATTTAATTTTTGCAGTATTATTTTTATACGATGCTATCAATAAATATATAAAGCAAGGTGATATTGCCTATACCTCATTATTATTGGCTGCATTGGCCATTTTTATGTATTTTTTTAGACAAAAATTCAGTAAAAAATATGACAATAAAGACAATTCAAAATAAATGAGTCTTTATGTAATTATTATAATCGCATCTTTAATTCTTTCAGCCTTTTTTTCGGGTATGGAGATTGCTTACGTGTCTTCAAACAAAATTCATATTGAAATCGAAAAAAAGCAAGAAGGTTTTTTAGCCAATGTTTTAACGAAGCTTACTGCTAAACCTTCAAAATATATTGCCACCATGCTAATTGGAAACAACATAGCATTAGTAGTTTACGGGTTTTTTATGGGTGATTTATTGGTGCAGTGGTTTCAGTCTTTGTTGCCATTTTCGTCTGGGTTTTTAAGCTATCTTCTTACAGATTTAAGTTTATTAAGCCAAACCGTCATATCAACATTGTTAATATTAATTACTGCCGAGTTTTTGCCAAAAGTCTTTTTCCAAATTTACGCAAATACCTTAATTAAAGTTTTAGCGGTTCCAGCTTACATGTTTTATTTGCTTTTCACATACATTTCAGATTTTGTTATCTGGATTTCAGATATGTTGCTAAGACAATTTTTTAAAACAGAAGGAGACCAAATACAATTAGCTTTTACTAAAGTTGAGCTGGGTAATTATATAAGTGAGCAAATGGAATCTGTAGAGGAACACGATGAGGTTGATACCGAAATACAAATCTTCCAAAATGCATTAGAATTTTCAGAAGTTAAGGCTCGAGAAGTCATGGTACCCAGAACAGAAATTATTGCTGTTGAATTAAACAGTTCAATAAAAACACTTAATGCGTTATTTACAGAAACTGGTTGCACTAAAATTTTAGTTTATAACGAAACCATTGATGATATTTTAGGGTATGTGCATTCCTTTGAATTGTTCAAAAAGCCAAAAACTATAAAGTCAATCGTTCTTCCAGTAGAATTTGTTCCAGAAACAGTACTTATTAAAGACGTGCTTAACGTACTTATAAAAAAACGAAAAAGTATTGCCGTAGTTTTAGATGAGTATGGAGGAACATCGGGCATTATGACTGTTGAAGATATTGTTGAAGAATTATTTGGAGAAATTGAAGATGAACATGATACAGATGATTTAACAGAAGAAATAATTGATGGTGAAACATTCAAGTTTTCAGCACGTTTAGATGTAGATTACATCAATGAAACCTTTAAAATTAATCTTCCCGAAAGTGAAAACTATGAAACACTTGGTGGTTTAATAGTTAATCATACAGAAGAGATTCCAGAGCAGAACGAAGTTGTAATAATTGACACATTTCAATTCACTATTTTAGAAGTATCTAACACTAAAATTGATATGGTTGAACTTAAACTTTTAAAAGAAGATTAAATTCTTAAAGTTTAAGTTAATAAAAGCGCATTTCTGTTTTATTATTAAATAGAAAATGGTATTTTCGCGCACAATATTTTTTCAACAAACTAAACAAGCAAATAACCAAAAAGGTTTTTAAAAATAATTTAATTTACAATGGCAGTTTTAAATAAAATCAGACAACGTTCACTTTTTTTAATAATCATAATTGCGCTAGCACTTTTTTCTTTTGTATTAGCAGATTTATTTAAAAATAACAATGCTTTTTCTTCAAAATCTCAAAATACTGTTGGAACTATAAACGGTAAAGACATCACTCGTGAAGATTTTATGCAAAAAGTAGAAATAGCTCAAAAACAAGCCGGACCTAATGCAACAAACACACAGGTTATGAATAGAGTTTGGGAGCAAGAAGTGAGACAAGCTATTATGGAAACTCAATTTAAAGAGTTAAACATTACAGTTGAAAAAGATCAAATGAGAGATTTGCTTAAAAATGCTTTAGCGACGAGTCCTGAGTTTTTAAATGAAGCTGGTATGTTTGATGAAAATAAGTTGAACGAATATATTATCAACTTAAAAGAAACTTCTGCAGCAACATATCAAGAATGGGTTAATTATGAAAAATCATTGTCTTCAAACGCATTACAACAAAACTATTTTAATCTTGTTAAAGCAGGATTAACCGGTACTCTTGAAGAAGGAAAATTTGAACATAAATTAGAAGGAAACAAAGTAGATATTAAGTTTGTTCAAATACCATTTTCTTCAATAGCAGATAGTACAGTTACTGTATCAAAATCTGAGATTTCAAGTTATATTGAAAAACATAAAGATTTGTATCAAGCTGATGCTTCAACAGATATTCAATACGTAGAGTTTAAAGAAGTTGCTACCGTTGAAGATGAAGATGCTATTAAAGCTGGTATCGTAGCTTTATTAAATGATTATGAAGTTTATAATGAAGCTACCAAAGCAAATGATGTTGTTACTGGTTTTTCAAAAACTCAAAACAATGAGGATTTTGTTAATTCAAATTCTGATATAAAATTTGATAATCGTTTCCTGTTTAAATCGTCTTTGCCAACTGTTGTTGCAGATAGTATTTTTAATCTTAATGAAGGTGAAATGTATGGGCCTTACAAAGATAACGGATACTTTAAGGTTTCAAAAGTTGTAGCTGTTAAACAAATATCTGATTCTGCAAAAGTAAGACACATTTTGATTCCTTTTGTTGGAGCAACTAGAGCAACTGCCGATGTAACTAAAACAGAAGAGCAAGCAAAACAAACAGCCGACAGTATTCTTAATATTATAAAGTCAGATCGTTCAAAATTTGTATCTCTATTAGATTTATCTTCAGATAAAGTTAGTAATGAAAAAGAAGGTGTTATTGAATTTGCTTTTACTGATTCTTTTGCACCAGAGTTTAAAGATTTTTCATTTGAAAATCAAAAGGGAGATTTAGATGTGGTTAAAACTTCTTTTGGGTATCATATCATTGAAATTTTAAGTCAGACCGAAAAGAAAAAAGCAGCTCAAATTGCTACAATTGCAAGAAAAATTGAGCCATCACAAGGAACTATTGATAAAGTTTTTAGAGATGCCTCAAATTTTGAAGTTTCTGCTGAAAATAAAGATTTTGCAGAATTGGCAACTGAAAGTAAATACGTGGCACGCCCTGTAAACAGTATTAAGGTATTAGACGAGAATATACCAGGAATTGGAAACCAAAGACAAATTGTAAAATGGGCTTTTAATGATGAAACTGAAGTTGGTAAAATTAAACGCTTCAACATTCCTTCAGGATACGCCATTGTTCAATTGGTAGCAAAACATAAAGAAGGCTTAATGAGTGTTGAAGAAGCAACTGTTACTGCAATGCCAGCTATTAGAAAAGAGAAAAAAGCTGCCATTATTAGAAATAGAATTAAAGTTAGTAATCTTGACGATTTAGCCGCTGCTGAAAATTCAACTGTAAAAACAGCTTCAGCAATTAATATGAAAAACCCAACGATTTCTGGTGCAGGAAGAGAACCGTTTGTTGTTGGTGCTGCCTTTGGATTAAAAGAAGGGCAAACTTCAAAATTAATAGATGGTAATAATGGGGTTTATATGATTCAAGTAACAAAAATTACACCAGCTGTTGAGTTAGATAACTATCAAGCTGCTGCTAATCAAGTTGAAAAGCAAAAATTGAATGTTGTAAACACAAATCTTTATAATGCGCTAAAAGAGGCTGCTGATATAGAAGATAACAGAGCAAAAACTGTTGAGTAAGACTGAATTAATACAAATAAAAAAGCCTCGATTTTCGAGGCTTTTTTATGTCAATATTTTAAGATCATCTCATCATATGGAATTATAGTTTCGAAACCTTTGTTCTTAAAATAAGCTTCAGGATTTCCTTGAGATGTAACAAGTATAAAATCTCCGCCCCAAGCACCTAAACTTTTTATACTTCCGTTAAAATCATTAAACAATACCTTTTTAATAGGTTGTTGGTTTATGATTTGTGAAATAAATTCTTCATGTAAGGTGATTAAGGTTTCAAATTCAGATAGGGTTTTACAACTCATTAATTTATGTGAAATTTTGCTTATGTCATTAAGCATTAATTCATGAGGTTTGTTTAGTTTGTAATGCTTAATGCCTTCTCTGCTGTTTTGCTTTTTGTTTAAATAAACAAAATACAGATGTTCTTTAAATGAAGGATTAAAATTAACTTCACTAACATATGGTTTGCCATCGTGTAATTGATAACTTATAGGTTGATTATGTTGTGCGCAAGCAATATCATAACCACTGCCTCCAAAAGTTGTTTCTAAGAGCTTAAATGGATTAATTTGTGCCCATTGAGCTATGTTGTTAATAAGGGTAGAAGAAGTGCCTAAACCCCAGTCTTTCTTGAAATTTAAATGAGTGGATATTTTATAGCCAGAATTTGAATTTAGAAATGAAGGATTAAGTTGTTTTACTGATTTAAAAATTTGAATTAATCTTAAAGTTGTGTCATTTGCTCCTTTTGAAAGGTCAGAATGAAAATCATCAATTGAAAATTCTTCTTCATACCAAACAAGGCCTTGTTCATCAAAACTTTTCCAAATTAATTTAGGGTATTCAATAGCTTCAACCATTAATGACTGTCCAAAGCGAGTAGGAATGGCAAGTGCTGTTGCACCATCAAGAACCACGTATTCTCCTGAAATTAATAATTTTCCGTTACTATAGAATGTTTTTGTGTTCAACTTTTAATTCTTAAATTTTGTAAAACATCAACAACTGCACTATGTGAAACGGTATGCGTTTTGAAATAATCAATAATGGTAACTTTCTCGTAGTCATTGGCTCCAAACTGATTTAAAATATTCATTAAATGCATTTTCATATGCCCTTTTTGAATGCCCGTTGTGGTAAGAGATCTTAAAGCTGCAAAGTTTTGAGCTAAACCAGCAACAGCTACAATCTGCATAAGGTCTTTTGCTGAAGGATTATCAAGTAATTCCAAGGCTAATTTTACCAGTGGATGTAAACCTGTTAATCCACCAACAGTTCCTAGAGCAAGAGGAATTTCCATCCAAAAATAAAACATGCCATTTTCAATTTTAGCATGTGTTAAGCTTGAGTATTTCCCATTTCTAGAAGCGTAAGCATGCACACCGGCTTCAACGGCTCTAAAGTCGTTTCCGGTTGCTAATACTACGGCATCAATACCATTCATGATGCCTTTATTGTGGGTTACCGCTCTATAAGGCTCTACTTCTGCAATATTTACTGCTTGAACAAATTTTGAAGCAAATTCTTCAGGCGAAATATCTTTATCCTCATTTAAATCTTCAATTTTGCAACTTACTTCAGCTCTTACCAAGCAATCTGGAACATAGTTAGATAAAATACTCATAACTATTTGTATGTTTTTTTCTTCTGCAGGAAAATCTTTAAAATTTAAAGCTTCATCTTTAAATGTTTTGGCAAATTGCTCCAAGCAAGAATTGATAAAATTGGCACCCATGGCATCAAGAGTTTCAAACGACGCATGTAGTTGGTAATATCCTTTTATGTCTTCCGTTTTGTCTCTTAATTCAATATCAGTAACACCACCACCACGTAATTCCATGTTTTTAGTAATGGGTTTTACATCTTCTAAAAGTTTTGACTTTATATGATTAAAATATGATGATAAAGTAGCTGAGTTTCCAAAAAACATAAAATGGACCTGACCAATTTTTGTTGTAGATATCACTTTGGTTTTAAACCCACCTCTGTCCAACCAAAATTTTGCCGATTTACTTGCAGCAGCAACTACCGAGCTTTCTTCAATAGCCATAGGAATGGTGTAAAGCTTGTCGTTAATTAAAAAGTTTGGTGCAACACCAAAAGGCAAGTAATAATTTGTAATGGTGTTCTCAATAAACTCATCATGAAGCTGTTGTATATTTTCATTTGAATTCCAATACTGCTCAAGAATTTGTTTGGCTACTTTGTTATTTGAAAAGTAAGTGCTTACAATCCAATCAATTTTTTTTGATTTTGATAATTTAGAAAATCCTGAAATAGGTTTGCTCATTAAATCTTGTTTTAAATGACAAAGATACTATAACTTGCTTTTATTTATAAAAGCTTTTGGTGTTGAAAACAAATTGTATTTAAGTGGTAATAATAGCTGTTTTTTGCATAATTTTTAGTAAACTTGGTAACAATTATTGAAAAATCAATAATTTATTGAAATTGACAAGATTATAATAATTTAATGTTTGAAAATATATATGTTTTAAACGATTACAATCTGGTTAAAGTTCAATAAAAAAAGTAAAAATTCTAACCTAAAATTAATTTATGGCAAATTCCATTTTGAAAAACCCCGATGAGCAATTAATCTTTGGACATCCAAAAGGATTATTTTATTTATTCTTTGCAGAACTATGGGAACGATTTAGTTTTTATGGAATGAGAGCGTTATTAACTCTCTACATGGTTCAAGAAATTTTCAAAGCTATCGTCGAGCGAGATGCTGCAACAGCTGCAGTTTACGCTTCTTATGGGTCATTGGTATATGCTTCTACTGTAATAGGTGGTCAAATTTCTGATAAAATATTAGGAATGCGTAGTTCAATATTTTTAGGAGGTATGTTGATGGCAATTGGACATTTTGTCTTAGCTATTCAAAATGATATAGCTTTCTTTTTAGCCTTAGCTTTTATTATTGTGGGTAATGGATTCTTTAAACCCAATATTTCAACTTTTGTCGGTTCTCTATATAAAGAGAGTGATGTTAGAAAGGATTCTGGGTTTACCATATTTTATATGGGGATTAATATTGGTGGTTGGGTTGCTCCCCTTTTATGTGGTTGGTTAGCGGCTTCTTATGGTTGGCATTATGGTTTTGGCCTGGCAGGAATAGGAATGTTGACAGGATTGATTTTCTTTTGGAGTGGAATAAAGAAAAATGTTTTTGGGAGTAAAGGATTACCTCCAAATAATGTAGTTTATGAGAAACTAATAATAGGAATACCACAAAAAACATTTATTCCTATTATTGCAATTTTGTGTGTTCCATTTATTGCACTTATTCTTTCTTCATACAAAGCAATTACATCTGCTGATACTTTTTTAATAGGAGAAAAAAATATTGTCGGAATTATTTTTTTATTAATTGGTATTTCAATTGCATTTTACTTAATTCGTATTTTAATAAAAGTTACTTATGATGAACGTAAAAAGTTGATCATGGCTATTTTGATTACTTTTTTTATGACTCTTTTTTGGGGTTTTCATGAATTATCTGGTAGTGTAATTACTTTATTTGCATCTCGAAATGTTGACTTAACTTTTATGAATGCAAGTCAAACAAACTCGTTAAACTCAATGTTTATTATTATTTTAGCTATACCTATTTCATTACTATGGGGATATTTGTCTAAAAGAAATTTAAATCCAAGGACACCATATAAATTTGGTTTTGGTTTAATTTTAGCAGGCTTGAGTTTTTATATTTTGGCAATGAGTGGCAGTAGTGCAAATGAAAACGGAATGGTCCCTATGGCTTATCTAATTATTATGTATTTTGTTATTTCAGTTGGAGAATTATTTATGTCTCCTGTTGGTTTGTCAAAGATAACAGATTTGTCTCCAAAAAACATTGTTGCTTTTATGATGGGGATTTGGTTTTTGTCATCGGCTTATGCTTTTCAAATTGTTGGGTTTATCTCAAAGCAATTAGCAATTGAGAGTACAGATGTTAATGTTGGAGGTTTAGAAACATTGCATGTGTATATAGATGGGTTTAGTTTGATAGCTAAATACTCAATAGGAGCAGGATTACTTGTTTTAATTTTTTCTCCATTAATGAAGAAATTATTAGGAAATGTGCATTAATTTTAATTAAACTATTTGCAATCCCTCTATTATAAAAAACTAAAAACAATTTTATGAACACAGATATTGAAAATCTTTTTAAAGACAAAGTATTAGGGCACCCTGCAGGGTTATTTATATTATTTTTTACCGAAATGTGGGAGCGTTTCTCGTTTTATGGGATGAGAATTTTATTGGTTTTATTTTTAACTGCACCAATTTTAAGTGATAGTCCAGGTTGGGAATGGCCAAGAGAACATGCTTTAGCTTTAATAGGAACTTATGCATCTTTGCTGTATTTAACACCCATAATTGGTGGTTGGATTGCCGATAAAATAACTGGTTATAGATTAGCTGTTGTTATAGGTTGTTTAATTATGACTTTAGGTCATGCTTCAATGGCAATGGAAACTACCATAACATTTTATATAGGATTGGCTTTATTGGTTATAGGAACGGGCTTTTTTAAACCTAATATTACCTCTATTATTTCCGAAATGTATAAAGGTAAAGAGTCTAAAAAAGATGGCGCTTACACTATTTTTTATATGGGAGTAAATGCAGGAGCATTTTTTGGGATGATGCTTTGCGGCTATTTGGCTGAAAATTTTGGATGGTCTTGGGGATTTGGTTTAGCTGGAATTTTCATGTTCTTTGGAATGCTTCAATTTTGGTTGGCTGGAGACTTATTTGGAAAAATAGGTGCGAAGCCAAACAAAGTTCATGAAGTAGAGTTGCCACAAAATATTAACGAGAAAAATGTTGTTACAGAAGAGGTTTCTGTTGATGAAAAGCTAAATCCTTTCACATTATTTGATAAGGTATTAATTGTTTTATCCTCAGTTGGTGGACTTTTATATCTGTTTAATGATCCTTTAGAGAAAATAAAGGACATCAGTTTATTGCCTTTTGAAATAGGAGGATTGAGTGGTTCTAATGTAGTTGTTTTAGCAGCGTTAGTATTATTTTTAATATTACTAATTACTAGAATTTCTAGATATATCCCAGTGGTTAGAGATAGAATTATTGCAGTATCTGTTTTTGGGATTTTTACTGTTTTCTTTTTTGCGTTTTTTGAGCAATCACTTGGGTCAATGACTTTATTTGCCAGAGATTATACAAATAGAAATCTTGTTGGAAATTCAGCAATGATTTTTAAAGTTGTGGATGCTCTACTTACTACTGTTCCTTTAATAATAATAACTTATGTAATTTATTTATTATTTAAGAAAACATTTTCTAAGATTGGTATTTCAAATATCATATTGGCAATTGCTTTTGTTGGAGTTTGGGGTTTAGTGATTTTTAGATTAAGCGATAAATTTTCTCAAGAAGGAAACCAGATTGATGCCACTTGGTTTGGTATTTTAAACTCATTCTTTATTATAACATTAGCTCCCTTGTTTTCAAGATGGTGGGAAAGTAAATACAATCCTAGTGCAGCTATGAAGTATGGTATTGGTTTGATACTATTAGGTCTTGGTTTTGCGATTTTATCTTATGGAGCATCAGGAATTCCATCTGGAGCTAAAACGGCTTCCGTAAGTATTATATTTTTAATTTTAGCTTACTTATTACATACCATGGGTGAACTTTGTTTATCTCCTTTAGGGCTTTCTTATTTAAGTAAATTAGTGCCAGCAAGAATGATAGGGTTTATGTTTGGTATTTGGTATTTAGCTATTGCAGTAGGGCAAAAAGCAGCAGGGACAATGGGTGGAATGATTGATAAAATATCAGAACAATACTCATTAGGTACTTTCTTTTTAATATTTACTTTAATACCAATTGGAGTTGGTATAATATCAATGTTATTAAATCCAATACTTAAAAAGTTGATGCATGGTGTTCGTTAATCGAAAAATTAGTTAAAAAACACAAAAAACAGGTTAGTTAAGTAGTCTTTTTTATATTTTAGGTATATTTTTTGAAAAGTAAAACCTAAATCTTAAAAAAAAATGAAATGAAACAATTAAAATATATTATAACTCTATTAGCTTTAACTTCAATTCAAGGTATTGCTCAAGAAATAAAATGGATGACTCTTGAAGAGGCGGTTTTGCTTCAAAAGAAAACTCCTAAAAAAATCATGATGGATGTTTATACTAATTGGTGTGGACCATGTAAAATGCTTGATAAAAATACCTTTCATAATGCAGATGTTGCAAACTATGTTAATCAAAATTATTATGCGGTTAAGTTTAATGCCGAAGGGAATGATGTTATTACATTTAAAGAGAAAACATTTTCTAATCCAAATTATAACCCAGAATTGGCAAACAGACGTAATTCACCACATCAATTAACTAATTATTTTCAGGTAAATGCCTATCCAACTATTGTTTTTATGGATGAAAAGGGTAATCTTATTGCTCCAATACGTGGTTATCAAACGCCTAATCAGCTTGAATTGTATTTAAAAATGTTTAAGAAAGACGAACATAAAACTATGGATTCTCAAGAGAAGTTCAATGCGTATTACGCTGCTTTTAAGCCAGAGTTTAAACAATAGTTTTTTAATAATCAATAATAAAAGCTCCCTTTTCACTTGTTTGATGAAAAGGGATTTTTGTTTTTTTGCAAGTATTTTTCCATCTTTCAGAATAGGTTTTGTAATTACTACCATCTGCAATAATAAGTAATGGACGTAATGAATCTATAATCCGGTTTAAATTAATTTTGGGTGAATTACGCAGCAATATAAAATTTGGTTTAAACGATTTTACATTATAAATACTTAAACTATCTATCACTAATAATTTCTTGTTCCCTAAAACATAAATGGATTGCAGGGAGTCTTTTTGAGATTTCTTAATGTTATTTTCTATCAAATAATCTGTTATGATTTTATCCTTTTTTTCGGTAATGCTGTCAAAATTATTAGCGATATGTATTTTGTCACTAACCTTATTTAATAGTAATGTATAACGACTTTTATGAAATACTAAAAATTGGTTTTTTGGAGACTCAATTTTTGAATATATAAAAATGCTTTGCCCAATAATAATTGATATAAATAAAAAGACTAGATTTTTATAATTTCTCTTTACAAATAATCGAACAAGAGCGAAAATTAATAAGTAAGCAGCAATTACATATAAAAGATTAAACGAAATATTTTTAAATAAAAAGGTTTCTTGTTGGGCAACCCATTCAATAATAGTATTCATAAGACTGATAGTGCTTCCAAATAAAACAGCAAAAAAATCGGGTAAAATATTTAAGACTGCTAACGCAATAACAAAAATTCCAAAACCTAAAATGAAACCTAAAAACGGAATAATTAATAAGTTTGAAAGAAAGAATAGACCTGGAAACTGATGAAAGTAATATAAGCTAATTGGCAGAATACCTAGTTGTGCAGAAAATGTTATTCGTATAACTTCCCATGCTTTTTTAGGGATATAATATTTTGGTTTCCACAATTTAGTTAAATGAGGATCAATGCTTACAATGCCAAAAACAGCCATATAACTTAACTGAAATCCAACATCAAATAAAAACAAAGGCTTAAAAAGTAGGAGTATAAAAATTGAAATGGCAAGCGTATTATAAATATTTGTTGGTCGTTTTAAATTCACGCCAATAGCTACAATACTGAACATGGTTACCGCACGAGTTACTGACGCTGAAAGTCCAGCTATAATGGCAAAACTCCATAAAATAACGATAAGTAAAAAAGTCTTTATAAAAATACCATGTCGTAAGCGTTCTAAAGGTTTAAGTATGGAACTAAGTATCATTAAAATAATTCCAATATGTAACCCAGAAATGGCAAGAATATGTATTGCACCTGCGTTTGTGTAATTACTGTAAACATCGTCACTAATATTTTGTCGCTGCCCTAATAAAATAGCATTGATTATGGCAAGTTCATCAGGTTTGAACTTATACGATTTCAGTTTTAAATTTATATGCTCTCTAATATTATCGGCAATTCCAAACAGTGTTTGTTGATTTGTTTTTACTTTAAAGAGTGCATCATTTTTAATAAAAAGTTGGTGATAGACATATTGTTTTTCTAAATAGCTTTTATAATTAAATTGACTTGGATTTAAAGGAGAAATAACCTCTTTAAAAATAGCATTAGTAATATAAATATCATCAACATGTGATATATTTTTAATTGTGTCTTTTTTAACATTTAAAATAGATTTTCCTGAGACATATATGGAGTCTTCTTTTAAAATATCTATAATGTATTTGTTATAATAATTGCTGGGTTTTAAAACTTCTCTTATTCTGAATGTGATGGTTTTTATTGAGTCATTTTTAGTAATAAAGTTTGAATAATGATTTGAATAATTTTTTTGATTATGAAGATTTACTGTTAAAATTCCAATGAAAGCCATGGTTAAAAATGCAAATAATCCAAACCATATAGTTTTTACAAACTGCTTTTTTGCAATGAAGAATACTACTGTTAAAATTAGAACGAGCAGACCTAAAATGAATAAAATAAGATTGAATGAGATATTGTAATAATATCCTATTAAAATACCTGTAATGAGGTAAATAGTTAATTTTATAATGGGAAAACTAAGTAACTTCATGAATGGAAAGATAATAAATATCTTACAACATTCTACGAGCTTCTACAAAAGAATAATACCAATAACGTTCTGCCAACGAGGAAATAATAACACCCTGGCTTGTGGTAGAATGTATAAACTCAATATTGCCAGGAAGTGAAGTTACAACTAACCCAACATGGCTTATTATATTTCGTTTGCTGGTTGTTTTAAAAAAAAGTAAATCGCCTTGTTTTACATTTTCTATTGAAACTTTATCACCTTCTTTTGCCATATCTCTAGAAATTCTTGGAAGTAAAATATCAAAAGCTTTAAAAGTTTCAAATACTAAGCCCGAGCAATCCATTCCAGCTTTAGTAGTGCCCCCTGGTTTGTATTTAACACCTTCAAATTGTCTGGCGAAATCAATAATATTTAATGTTTTACTTGAATAATATGAAGAGTCAGTAGATATGGTCAAATTTTTTTCTGGAAGATTTGGCTCCTTTTTTTCTGCAACTTCATTTGATTGTATTATTGTTATAGGTGAATCAGCTTTATCTCCTTTTACAGATTTAGAAGATTTACAGCTATTAAAAACCAAAAGAACTATTAAAAAAAGCAATCTAAATTTCATAAGTAAATTAATGCTTTATAGCTTTAAAAATCAATTTTGCGGTTTTTTCACTTGCACCTTTTCCACCTAGAGCTTTTTCTAATTCAAAATAATTTATAAAATATTTTGTGCGCTCATTAGAATCTAAGATAACATTGAGTTCTTTTTTTAAGGTTTTAGTGTTGAACTCGTTTTGGATAAGCTCTTTAACAACTTCTTTATCCATGATTAAGTTAACCAACGATATATATTTAAGTTTTACAAGACGTTTTCCTATTTGATAAGATAACCAGCTGCCTTTATAACAAACCACTTGAGGGATTTTAAAAATTGCAGTTTCAAGTGTAGCTGTACCAGATGTTACCAAAGCAGCAAATGATACACTTAATAAGTCATAGGTTTTATTAGAAACAAAACTAATATTTTTGTTTTTTATAAATTTTTTATAGAACTCAAAATCTTGACTAGGTGCTCCTGCAATAACAAATTGATAATCAGGAAAGCTGTCAACCACACTAAGCATAACTTCTAGCATTTTGCTTATTTCCTGTTTTCTGCTGCCAGGTAATAAAGCAATAATTGGTTTTTCACTTAGTTCATGGTTTGCCCTAAACTCGTATTCGTCAACTTGATTTCTGTCAGCAATAGCATCAATTAATGGGTGACCCACAAACTCAACAGGAAAAAGATGTTTTTCTTCATAAAATGCTTTTTCAAAAGGAAGTATAACATACATCTTGTCAACATCACGTTTAATAGCTTTGATTCTGTTTTCTTTCCAAGCCCAAATTTGAGGAGAAATGTAGTAATGTGTTTTATAACCCTTTTGTTTTGCCCACTTGGCAATGCGTAAATTAAAACCAGGATAATCAATAAAAATAATTACATCTGGATTAAAATTTTCAATGTCATTTTTGCAAAAGCTTAAGTTTTTTGAAATGGTTTTTAAATTCAATATCACCTCTAAAAACCCCATAAAAGCTAAGTCTTTATAGTGTTTTACTAAATCATTACTAACATTTTGCATAAGGTCTCCTCCCCAAAATCTAAAGATTGCATTAACGTCTTTTTTAAGTAATGCTTTCATTAGGTTTGAACCATGTAAATCACCTGACGCTTCTCCTGCTATGATGTAATAATTCATTTTGAGAATGACTTATATTAATTTAAAGACAAAAGTAAAAACAGCTACAAAAATGGTAATTATCAAAACGCCTCTAGCTCTATAATCTTGTTTTTTCTTGATAAAAATAAAAAAAGTAATCAAGTTTAAAATAGCACCTAAACTAATTAGTTTTCCTAAAAACCCTTCGGCTGCTGCTGCTTTTATTACTGTAGTAAAATCATCTCCATTACCAAGAATTGTTGCAACTACAATTAATCCTATGGTGTTTGCAAGCAACCCTACTAGTAATCCTATAATAAGTTCTTTTTTAACCATTTAAATTCCAAGAGTTTAAATTTTGAATATAATGATGAGCTGTTAAATCAAATTGTACAGGGACTACAGAAACATAACCATTTTCAAGAGCCCATTCGTCTGTATCTTCACCATTATCTAAATTAACAAATTTTCCTGTAAGCCAATAATAATCTCTTCCTTGTGGGTTTTTACGTTTATCAAACTCTTCTACCCAATTGGCCTTTGCTTGTCGGCAAATTTTAATGCCCTTAATATTCGCTTTCATGATGTTTGGAATATTTACATTTAGCACAACACCGTTTGGCAATCCATGTTTTAAAACCATTTCAGATATTTTTTTTACATAGCTTTTTGTAGCACTAAAATCGGCACTCCATTTATAGTTAAGTAATGAAAATCCAATAGAAGGTATGCCTTCAATACCCGCTTCAATAGCAGCACTCATGGTGCCTGAATAAATTACATTTATTGATGAATTCGACCCATGATTAATGCCAGAAACACACAAATCAGGCTTTCTAATTAAAACTTCTCTTATTCCAAGTTTTACACAATCTGCAGGAGTTCCAGAACAACTATATTCTAATTGTTTTTCATTATCTACTATTATACGTTCAACATAAAGAGTTGAATCAATTGTAATTGCATGACCCATTCCACTTTGTGGACTATCAGGAGCAACTACAACTACATCGCCAATTTCATTCATAACTTCAATTAGTGTTCTGATTCCGGGTGCGTTAATTCCATCGTCATTAGTCACTAATATAAGAGGTCTTTGGGTCATATTATTTGTTATAAAATCATCGCTAAAATACATAAATTCCTTAGTAATTGCTCAATTTGTTTGGTTTAACAAAAAATTAGTGCCTGTAGACTTTATTGGCATGGTTTTTTCTTTATTTTAGTAAAAAATATATGATAATCATTTTTTTAGTTATTCTTTGATGCGAGTATCAACAGTAATCTGTTAAAAATGATTTCTTACTATTAAAAGATATGATGAAGAAAATTATGAAAAGGAACTATAAAATTTTGTTATTGCTATTGCTGTTAGCTTTCGCATCGTGTAGTTTCACTACCAAAACATTTGCCGATCCAGACAAAGATAAATTACTAATACAAGTAATAACTTTTGTTTTACAGCAAGGACATTTTGATCCTATAGAAATGGATGATGCTTTTTCTGCCGAACTTTTTAAAGATTATGTTGAAAACCTTGATCCTGTTAAACGATACTTTTATGAGTCTGATATTGAGGATTTTAAAAAATTTGAAACCAATATTGACGACCAATTAAAAGCGTATGATATTACATTTTTTAATGTGACTTACGAGCGTATGGTAAAACGCATAGATGAGGCTAAAGTAATTTATAAAGAAGTTTTATCACAACCTTTTGACTATTCTAAAGATGAATCTTTTAATACAGATTACGACAAAATAGGGTATGTGAAAAATAAAAAAGAAATGAAAGATCGTTGGAGACAACAACTAAAATTCTCAACACTTTCTAATTATGATGATATCTATACTCAAGAAAAAATAACCAAAGAAAAAGACCCTTCTTACGTTATGAAAACTGAGCAAGAAATTGAAAAAGAAGCTAGAGAAACTACTTTAAAATCCATTGATATTTATTTTAATGATACTATTGATGATTTAAAACGTGAGGATTGGTTTGCAGTTTATGTAAACACTATCGTAGAAGAATATGATCCGCATACATACTATTTAGCTCCAAAAAACAAAGAAGACTTTGATGCCAGAATGTCTGGAAAATTAGAAGGTATAGGAGCAAGATTACAAAAGCGTATGGACTACATTAAAATAGTTGAATTGATTTCTGGTGGGCCAGCGTGGAGAAGTAATGAATTGGAGGTTGAAGATGTAATCTTAAAAGTAAAGCAGGAAAAAGATGAGTTTCCAGTTAATATTGTTGGGATGCCTATTAATGATGCCATAAAACACATAAAAGGACCAAAGGGAACCAAGGTGACATTAACAATTAAAAAAGTTGATGGAACTATTAAAGATGTCACAATTACAAGAGATATTATTGAGCTTGATGAAACCTATGCAAAAGCCTCTTTAGTTGAGAAAGACAATATGAAATTTGGAGTTATTGATCTACCAAGTTTTTATCTGGATTTTAATAATTATAAAAAGTTAAATGCTGCTGCAGATGTTAAAAGAGAAATCGAACGTTTGAAAGCTGAAGGGATGCAAGGACTTGTTCTGGATTTACGTGATAATGGTGGTGGTTCTTTACCAGCAGTGGTTGATATGGCCGGATTATTTATAGAAAGCGGGCCTATAGTTCAAGTTCGTTCTACAGGAGAACCAAAGCAAGTGTTGGAAGACAAAGATAAATCTATATCATGGGATGGACCATTAGTCATATTGGTAAATGAACTTTCTGCTTCTGCATCAGAAATCATGTCAGCTGCAATGCAAGATTATAAAAGAGCAATTATAATTGGAAGCAAACAAACTTATGGAAAAGGTACAGTTCAAAATGTATTAGATTTAAATAGTTGGGTTCGTAATAATACCAATGGAGATTTAGGTGCACTAGCTTTAACTACACAAAAATATTATAGAATTAATGGTGGTTCGGTACAGTTAGAAGGTGTTAAAAGTGATGTAATAGTTCCTGATAAATTTAGTTTTATTGATGTAGGAGAAAAAGACAAAGAAAATGCTTTGCCTTGGGATGAGATTGATGCTGCAAAATATACCACTTGGAGTAATTACTTTGATTATGATGAGGCTATAAAAAGCAGTAATGAACGAATGAGTAATAATGCACAATTAAAACTCATAGAAGAAAATGCTAAATGGATAAAAAGTAAGATTGATGAAACCGTTGTTCCTTTAAATTATAGTAAGTTTAAAGCAGAGCTTGCTTTAAACGATAAAGAGTCTGAAAGATTTGATGGAATAACAAAATATAAAACAAATTTAACTTTTGAATCAACAGCTTACGAAAAGGAACTTTTTGCTAAGGATACTACAGATTTAAAAGAAAAAAGAGACCGTTGGCACAAAAGTTTAAGTCAAGATGTTTATGTTGAAGAAGCTGTAAATGTACTTCAAGATTTAAAAACTGCATACAATATTAAAAAGGTTGCAACAGTAAAAAACTAACTTTTTAAATAGTTTTTTTGGTTCCAATCGATAATAATTGCCATAATAAATAGGGTTAAGGTTATCTTTATTAGTGTGGCAATTATAATAATAATAGGTTGTTAGTGATATTTTAGCCTATTAAAGCTCCTACATTCCTATACTATTAAAAACGGGAATAGTGATATAGAAGAATCAATTTACAATAGGTTGAGTCCAGGCAGTTTCATATAAAATATTTTCAATAGGGTTGTCTTGCAGCTTTGTTGAAGAAATTTTACATCTTACAAAAAGAATATCATCGGTTATTTTATAATTGGCTTTAATACCGTTAATCTTTAATAATTCTTTTGTTTCTGTCTCGCCTTTTTTACAACCAATAAATGAGATATTGTAATTTATTGTTGGTTCTTCTGCAATTTCAATAGTAAGTTCTTTATCCTTCAACTGCAATGTTTTTAAAGTCACACCTGTAGTAGCATAAAAATCTCCTGATTCCATAGCATGAATTAGGGCATTAGCAGAAAGTGTGTCAGACTTTACCATGACCCAACCGCGACCAGCATTACTCCACTTTTTCCCTTTTATATGATAATGATGAGCGTCATCTGTTGCTGTACCATAGATGATAGGCTTTTTGTTTTTTATGTAAGCTATATTAATTAAATCCCACATTTCTTCAGTAGCTAAATGTGTTGAATCTCCCATATTATGTACTAAAGGATGGCCGTTATAAATTTCAAAAAAACGTTCACCTTTTAATGCTATCATGTCTTCTAAAGTTACACTGTAATAAAAGTTTGGGTGGTTTAAATGTGGCATTATAGGAATTCCTGTTTCTTTGCGTTGTTGTAATATGGCATCTAAATTATTTTGAATGACTTCAAGGGTGCTGTTTCCACCTTGTGGGTCTATTTTTTTTTGAATGTTTGTAGCATTCATATGAACAAAATGCTTGTTGTATATATCTGTTATTTCTTCAGAATGAATGACCAAAAATTTCCCTTTTTCTTCTGTTAAACTTTTGTACTCATTATAGGTTTTTAGCTTTACTGATGTTTTTCCAGAATCTATTTTATAGGTAACCCAGTCTTTACCATACTTTTCTAAATAATTTTTAAAGGCATTTTGATAGATTGAATCGTCTGAAATGCGAATCCATTTTTCTTCTTCTGCTATTGTATTATGATCTGATAATGCAATAAATTGGTAGTTGTTAGATTTGTACCAATTTAAAACAACTTCAGGAAATTCATCGCCATCACTCCAATAAGTATGCGTGTGCAAATTGCCTTTATACCATTTAGTAGTTTCCTTGTTGGATTGTAAAGTTTTATTTTCATTACAACTTAAGATTAAACATGATAGAACGATTAAAAAAATAATTGGGTTTAATAATTTCATTTTAAAAATATATTAAAGTAAGCTTCTATATGGTTTAAATGTTGCTTAATTCCATATTGTCATTTAATGATTCAATATACCCTAAAACTTCTTCTTTGCCAATGTCTTTTGATGATGAGGTTACAAAATAATTAGGCATATCTTCCCAGGTTTCAAGCAATATAGATTTATAACTTTCAATGTGGTTTTCTATAGCTTTGGGTTTTAATTTATCTGCTTTTGTAAACACTATTGAAAATGGAATTCCGTTTTCTCCTAACCATTGCATAAACTCTAAATCGATAGGTTGTGGGTCGTGGCGAATATCAACTAGCACAAAGGCAGATATTAATTGTTCGCGTAAACTAAAATATTGTGTTATAAATTTCTGGAAAGTTTTTTTTGAGCTTTTTGAAACTTTGGCATAACCATAACCAGGTAAATCAACCAAATACCAGTTTTTATTTATTAAAAAATGGTTTATTAATTGAGTTTTTCCAGGTTTTCCAGATGTTTTTGCTAAGCTCTTTTTGTTGGTAAGCATATTGATTAGAGAAGACTTCCCAACATTACTTCTGCCAATAAAAGCATATTCGGGCATTCTGTTTTTAGGGCATTTTGCCACATCAGAATTGCTCATCACAAATTCAGCAGATTTTACTAGCATAAGGTTTATTTTCGAAATTTTATAAATTTCTTTTTGTTAACCAAGACTCAAGAATTTTATTGAATTCTTCAGGATGTTCCATCATGGCAGCATGACCACATTTATCAATCCAAAATAAATCTGAATCAGGTAATAAGCTATTAAATTCTTCAGCAACTTCTGGAGGTGTTACCGTATCATTTTTACCCCAAATGATACAGGTTGGTGTTTTCATTTTAGGTAAATCCTTAGCCATATTATGTCTAATGGCACTTTTTGCTATGGCTAAAGTTTTAATAAGTTTGTTTCTGTCATTTACGGTTGCATAAACTTCATCAACAATTTCTTTTGTAGCAACTTCAGGATTGTAAAAAACATCTTGCGATTTCTTTTTTATCACTTCGTAATCGCTACGTTTTGTATAACCACCACCCATAGCACTTTCATAAAGTCCTGAACTTCCCGTAATAACAAGTGCTTTAACTTTTGAAGGATATAATTTGGTGTGATATAAACCAATATGTCCACCAAGAGAATTTCCCAACAAAATGACATCATTTAAATCCTTAAAATCAATAAAATCATGTAAGTATTTTGCAAAACTTTTTACATTGGTTTTTAATAAAGACATAGAATAAATAGGTAGTTCTGGGATAATAACTTTATAGCCTTTTGTGCTAAAATAACGAGTTACATAATCAAAATTACTTAAGCCGCCCATAAGGCCATGTAATATTATCAATGGAGTGCCTTCTCCAACTTCAATATAACTGTAATTTTTTTCCTTTTTTAAAAGATGCATTTTTAACTAATTGGTCATTTTGTATAAGAACAAATATAGTTATTTCATTGATATTTCAACCATTTTATTGATAGACAGCAATAAATATTCAACCTGCAGATGTTAACAATAAAAAACTTTTTTTTAAAAAATTGGTAACCACTTGAAAACAAGTAATTAAGTTCGGTTTTTCATAGATAAATAGCGCGATAATGGTATTTGGTCGAAAAATTATCAACAAAGTGGTATTTTGTGGTAAAAAGTGGTAAAATTTTCAATATATTTGAAACTTAAAGACTAAAACTACTACCAGCTGTTTTGAATTCATTAATAGGGACATACGAATGTAAAGTTGATGCCAAGGGAAGGCTTATGCTTCCTGCTGCATTAAAAAAGCAGTTGAATCCTGTCTTGCAAAGTGGTTTTGTTTTAAAACGAGCTGTCTTTCAATCTTGTTTAGAGTTGTATCCTATGTCTGAATGGGAGATTTTAATGCAAAAAGTCAATAAGCTTAATAAGTTTAAAAAGAAGAATAATGATTTTATACGTCGTTTTACTGCGGGCGTTAAAGTTATTGAAATTGACTCCAATGGTCGTTTGTTAATTCCTAAAGATTTGACGGTTTTTGCAAATATTTCAAAAAATATAGTGGTGTCTTCTGCTATTAATATCATTGAAATATGGGATAAAGATAAATATGAACAGGCTATTGATGATGCAACAGGCGACTTTGCAGATTTAGCTGAAGAAGTTATGGGACAAGAAGACGATGACAATGGAATATCATAACCCAGTATTGCTAAAAGAAACCGTTGAAGGTTTAAATATTAAAGAAGATGGTGTTTATGTTGATGTGACTTTTGGTGGTGGAGGGCATAGTAGAGAAATACTAAAATATCTTGGAGAAAAAGGAAAGTTGTTTGCTTTTGATCAAGATCAAGATGCTCTTGCAAATACTATTGACGATAGCAGGTTTACTTTAATTAATGAGAATTTCAGACACATAAAGCGTTTTTTGAGATTTCATGGAGTTAAGAAGGTGGATGGTATTTTGGCAGATTTTGGTGTATCATCACATCAGTTTGATGTTGCAGAACGTGGGTTTTCAACACGCTTTGAAGCTGATTTAGATATGAGGATGAATCAAAAAAATCAATTATCAGCTTTTAATGTGGTTAATGAATATGAAGAAGAGCAATTGAAAAATGTGTTCTTACAATATGGAGAATTAAGAGCAGGATTAGCGATGGCTAAAGTTATTGTTGAGCATAGAAAAGATCAAGTTATTAAGACCAGTGAGCAACTTAAAAAGGTGTTGAATAAATTTTTGCCACCAAGACATGAAAATAAAGTATTAGCGCAAATATATCAGGCTATTCGTATTGAAGTGAATCAAGAAATTGAAGCTTTAAAAGAATTTTTAGAACAAACACCAGAGCTTTTAAAACAGGGAGGTCGGTTGAGTTTTATTTCGTATCACTCTTTAGAAGACAGATTAGTGAAACGTTTTATTAGAAATGGAATGTTTGAAGGTGAGCCAGAGCGTGACATGTATGGAAATTTTGAAGTGCCTTTAAAAAAAATAAACGGACTTATTGTGCCGTCAAAAGAAGAAATTAATAGTAATAGCAGAGCAAGAAGTGCAAAATTGCGCATAGCGGAAAAATTATAAATGAAAAAAAGTATCTATAGAATATTAAAAGGAACCTTTTTGGTGAGTGATGATTCTTTCAAAAACTGGAGAATCATCATTTTCATTTCTTCTTTGGCTATAGTTATGATTGCAAGTTCACATAGCGCCGATAAAAAAGTATATGAAATTGCTAGATTAAAAAATGAAGTAAATGAAATGCGTTCAGAGTTTATTGATGGTCGCTCAAAATTAATGAGATTAAAAATGGAATCTGAAATTATGCTAGCAATGCAGAAAAAGGGTATAGCTCCTTCGGTAATTCCACCAAAAAAAATCAAAGTCAAATCACAACAATAATTTAGTCTTGGCAGTAAGCGAGAAGAACATATTAAATCGATTATATTTTATTGCAGGATGCATGTTTATCTTCTGTTTGGCTGTGGTATTTAAATTAACAACAATTCAATTTGTTCAAGGAGATAAATACAGAGCATTAGCAGAACAACGTGTTGTTAAAAATGTTGTAATACCAGCTAATAGAGGCAATGTGTACTCTGCAAAAGGAAATTTATTAGCTACCTCAATTCCAAAATATGATATAAGATTTGATGCATTAACACCTTCAAATAAAACATTTGAAAAATATTTAAAGCCATTATGTGATTCACTTTCTAAATATTCAGGAAAATATTCAAGCTATTATCAGAATGATATCAGAAAAGCTAGAGCAAATAAAAACAGATATTATTTAATTGCTAGAAATATTGGGTATTCAGATTATATACGATTAAGAAATTTTCCGCTTCTAAATTTAGGTGCTTTTAAAGGAGGTTTGATTGTGGAACAAACAACAAAACGTGAACACCCAATGGGTGGTATTGCACAGCGTTCAATTGGTTATGAAAGATTTGATGATCAGGGAAATGTAACAAGAGCGGGAATTGACGGAGCTTATGGTGTTAAATATTTACGAGGAACAGATGGTAAGCGTGCAAAACAGCAAATTGGTAAAGGGCAATGGAAACCTATTGCAGATTATAATCAAATTGAACCTCAAGATGGGTACGACGTTTATACAACAATTGATGTAAATATTCAGGATATAGCACATCATGCTTTGTTAGAGCAGTTAGAAAAGTACAAGGCAGACCATGGTTGTGTGGTAGTTATGGAAACCAAAACTGGCGAAATTAAAGCCATATCTAATCTTGGAAGAAACAGTGAAGGTTATTATTATGAGCGACTAAACTATGCTGTTGGAGAAAGCCATGAACCAGGCTCTACTTTTAAATTAATGGCTATTACAGCTGCACTTGAAGATAAAGTAATTGATACCAGTGATGTTGTGGATACTGAAAAAGGAGTTATTTGGTTTTATGGAAAACCGGTAAAAGACTCGCATCATGGAGGTTATGGAAAAATAACAATTTCAAGGGCTTTTGAAGTGTCATCGAACACAGGAGTTGTTAGAGCTATTGATAGAGCATACTCTAAAAATCCCGAAAAATTTGTGGATAGGTTATATGAAATGAACCTGAACAAAAAATTAGACCTTTCCATTTTAGGTGAACCACAACCTACGATACCAGATCCAAGAATAAAAAATGGACGTTGGAGTGGAATCGCATTACAGTGGATGGCTTTTGGGTATGGAGTTCAGTTTACGCCTTTGCAAACATTAACTTTTTATAATGCTATTGCTAATGATGGTGAAATGGTGAAACCTCAATTTTTAAAGGAAGTTAGATCGTTTGATAAGGTCATTGTGCCATTTGAAAAGGAAGTTTTAAACAAACAAATCTGCTCAAAAGAAACCATAGCTAAAGTACAGCAATTACTTAAAAATGTAGTAGAAAAAGATCATGGTACAGGACATAGGTTGTATTCAGAAAATTTTTCAATGGCAGGCAAAACGGGTACTTGTCAAAAAGATTACAGAAACAAAGAAAAGCTAAATTATATATCATCATTTGCGGGTTATTTTCCAGCAGATAATCCTAAGTATTCTTGCATTGTTGTAATTCATGAACCAGATAAAAGTGTTGGTTATTATGGAGCAGACGTATCGGGTCCTGTTTTCAAAAAGATAGCTCAAAAAATATTTACAGATACACCAATTGTTGATGAGGTGAAATCTTTAAATGTTAAATATGCGTCTGCTGAAAATGAATATGAAAATTTTTACAAAGCAGCCCAAACCTATAAAACCATCATGCCAAGTGTAGTTGGTTTACCGGCTATGGATGCTGTTGCCTTGTTAGAGAATATGCAGGTAAAGGTGAAAGTGAAATTAGAAGGTAGTGGTGTAATAAAAAAGCAATCTGTAGAACAAAATATTAAATTAAAAAATAACCAAGTAGTTGTACTAACTGCATCATGATAGCTCTAAAAGACATATTGTATAAAGTAACCTTAAACGCAGTGGTAGGTAGCACTTTTGTGGATATTAACGAGATTCATTTTGATTCCAGAAATATTACTAAAAATGATGCTTTTATTGCAATTAAAGGAACTCATGTTGATGGTCATGATTATATAGATAAGGCTATTGAAAAAGGAGCAATTGCTATTGTTTGTGAAACATTGCCCGCTAATTTAAAAAACAATATCACCTATGTAGAAGTTGATAATGCTGGGAAAGCATTGGCATACATGGCTTCAAACTATTATGAAGTGCCTTCAGAAAACTTAAAACTAGTTGGTGTTACAGGAACCAATGGAAAAACAACTGTAGCCTCATTATTATATCAGTTATTTAAAAAAGCTGGATTTAAAGTTGGCTTGCTTTCAACTGTAAAAGTTATGGTTGATAATAAAGAGTATAAAGCAACACACACAACTCCAGACTCATTGTCTATTAATAAATATCTTAAAGAAATGAGTGAAGAAGGTGTGGAGTTTTGCTTTATGGAAGTGAGCTCTCATGGTATTCATCAATATAGAACAGAAGGTTTGCATTTTGAAGGTGGTATTTTTACCAATTTAACACATGATCATTTAGATTATCACAACACATTCTCGGAATATAGAGATGTTAAAAAATCTTTTTTTGATAATCTTCCAAGCACTGCTTTTGCACTTGTAAATGTTGATGACAAAAACGGTTTGGTAATGCTTCAAAATACAAAAGCAAGAAAACTTACTTATGCATTAAAAACCTATGCAGATTATAGAGTTCAAATTTTAGAAAACGAATTTGGAGGTTTATTGCTTAAAATAAATGAAAGTGAAGTTTGGACCAAGCTAATCGGGAATTTCAATGCTTATAACATATTGGCAATTTATGCAACGGCAGATTCATTAGGACTAGATAAAACAGAAATTCTTCAGTTAATAAGCACTTTAGAAAGCGTAAGCGGCCGTTTTCAATATTTAATTTCAGATGAAAAAATAACAGCTATTGTTGATTATGCACATACACCCGATGCACTTAAAAATGTATTGGAAACTATAAATAGTATTCGAACTAAAAACGAAGAGCTCATTACTGTTTTCGGTTGTGGAGGCGATAGAGATAAAACAAAGCGCCCAACAATGGGGAATATTGCTTCTGCTTTAAGTACTAAAGTAATTATTACAAGTGATAATCCACGTAGTGAGGAGCCAGATACAATAATTAGTGAGATAGAAAATGGTGTAGAACCTCAAAATATTAGAAAAGTAGTTTCAATAGCCGATAGAAAACAAGCCATTAAAACAGCATGTCAAATGGCACAACCAAATGATATCATTTTAATAGCAGGAAAAGGTCATGAAACCTATCAGGAAATAAAAGGTGAACGCTTTGATTTTGATGATTATAAAATAGTACAAGAATTTTTAAAACAGTTACAAAAATAATATGCTGTATTACCTATTTGATTATTTAGAAAAACAATTCCAATTACCAGGAGCAACTCTTTTTGGGTTTATCACCTTTAGAGCTGCTTTAGCAATAATATTATCATTGTTAATTTCTACTATTTATGGTAAAAGAATCATTCGTTTTTTACTAAAACAACAAGTAGGGGAAACTATTAGAGATTTAGGTCTTGAAGGGCAACAACAAAAGGCAGGTACGCCAACAATGGGAGGGATTATTATAATTCTGGCCACTTTAATACCTGTAATATTGCTGGCAAAATTAGAAAATATATACATCATTTTGCTCATTGTTACAACACTATGGATGGGAACAATTGGGTTTATTGATGATTATATTAAAAAGTTTAAAAAAGATAAAGAAGGTTTAAAGGGAAAATTTAAAATACTAGGTCAAGTAGGACTTGGAATTATTGTAGGTGCTACACTGTTTTTTCATAAAGATGTGACCATAAAAGAAAAATTGCCTGTTCAAGTGCAACAGGAAATGTTAGCTTCAGATCCTAATTTGTCACCTTCAAAGCTTTTCAAAGATGAAGAGAAATCAACAAAAACAACCATTCCTTTTGTAAAAGGAAATGAATTTGATTACGCTGAAATTATAACCTGGATAAACCCTGGTTTAGAAAAATATGCTTGGATAATTTTTATACTTGTTGCCATTTTCATTATTACAGCCGTTTCAAATGGAGCTAATTTAACAGATGGAATCGATGGTTTGGCTGCAGGTACATCGGCAATAATTGTGCTTACATTAGGAATTTTTGCCTGGGTTTCTGGTAACATTATTTTTTCAGATTACCTCAATATTATGTATATCCCAAGAGTTGAAGAAATTTCAATTTATATAGCAGCCTTTGTAGGTGCGCTTATTGGGTTTCTTTGGTACAACACCTATCCAGCGCAGGTTTTTATGGGTGATACAGGAAGCTTAACAATTGGAGGAATTATAGCGGTTATTGCTATAGCTGTTAGAAAGGAATGGTTAATTCCAGTTTTATGTGGCATATTCTTAGCAGAAAATTTATCGGTTGTGATGCAAGTAAGTTATTTCAAATACACTAAGAAAAAATATGGAGAAGGCAAACGAATATTTAAAATGTCTCCACTACATCATCACTATCAAAAAATTGGATATCACGAAAGTAAAATTGTTACAAGGTTTTGGATTGTAGGCATTTTGTTGGCAATCATTTCTATTGTCACTTTGAAAATTAGATAGATGAGACGATTAGTGATTCTTGGTGGAGGAGAAAGCGGTGTTGGAACGGCGCTTTTAGGAAAAGAAAAAGGTTTTAAAATATTTGTTTCAGATAAAGGAGCAATTAAAGAAAAATATAAACAAGTTCTTATACATAATGAGATTGAATGGGAAGAAGGAAATCATACAGAATCAAAAATTCTGAATGCCGACCTTGTAATGAAAAGCCCAGGAATACCAGATAAATCACCTTTGGTAAAATTGATTCATGAAAAAGGAATTTTAGTAGTTTCTGAAATTGAATTTGCATCACAATTTACTGATGCAACGATTATTGGTATTACAGGAAGTAATGGTAAAACAACAACAGCAACCTTAACACATCATATTTTAAAACAAGAATTAAATGTGGGATTGGCTGGTAATATTGGTGACAGTTTTGCTAAACAAATTTTGGAAAAAGATTATCAAAATTATGTTTTGGAAATAAGCAGTTTTCAATTAGATGATATTGTTGATTTTAAACCACATATAGCAGTCATTACAAACATAACACCCGATCATTTAGATAGATATAATTATCAATTTGAAAACTATATCGCTTCAAAATTCAGAATAGCAGAAAATCAAACAAAAGATGATTATTTGATTTATGATGCAGATGATGAGGTTATTAATGACTGGTTAAAAAACAATTCAATTCAATCTACTTTATTACCATTTTCACTATTAAAAACTATTAAAAATGGTGCGTATTTAGACAACAATAATATAAAAATAACAATAGATAACAATCAAATAATTATGCCAACATCAAATCTTGCTTTAGAGGGAAAACACAACATTAAAAATGCTATGGCTGCTTCTACAGTAGCTCATTTATTAAAAATTAGAAAGCAAACAATAAGAGAGAGTCTGGAAAATTTTCAAGGCGTTGAGCATCGATTAGAGCATGTATTAAAAATTAATAAAGTGCAATATATCAATGACTCAAAAGCAACTAATGTAAATGCTACTTATTATGCTTTAGAAAGTATGGAAACACCAACTGTTTGGATTGTTGGCGGACAAGATAAAGGCAATAATTATGAGGAATTGTTTTCGTTTGTAAATGAAAAGGTTAAAGCCATTATTTGTTTGGGTATTGATAACGAAAAATTGTTGAGCACTTTTGGAGGTATGGTTGATATTATTGTTGAAACTCAATTTATGAGTGAAGCAGTAAAAATAGCTTATAAAATTGCTGAAGCAGGTGACACTGTATTGTTGTCTCCAGCTTGTGCCAGTTTTGATTTGTTTGAAAACTATGAAGACAGAGGCAGACAGTTTAAAGAAGCAGTTAGAAATTTATAATACTAAATAGAAGTATAGAACAGCAAAAAATGCAAACACTATTTAACAACATAAAGGGAGATCGCTTAATATGGGCTATAGTTGCTTTGTTGGCAATTTTCTCGTTTCTTCCTGTGTATAGTGCTGCAAGTAATTTGGCTTATTCGGGAGGAAACACAAGTACCTTTGCTTTTTTTGTTAAGCATTTTATGCATTTGTTTTTAGGCTTTGCCATTATGTATGGTGTTCATAAAATCCCATACAGATATTTTAGAGGCTTGTCGTTAGTGATGATTCCTATTGTATTGATTTTATTATTAGTAACCATGTTTCAAGGAGTTACTATTGAAGGAGCAAATGCCAGTAGATGGATTCAAATTCCAATAGTGGGTATGTCTTTTCAAACATCTACATTGGCATCTGTGGTGCTCATGGTATATGTTGCAAGATATATGTCTAAAATAAAAGATAAAGACATCACTTTTAAAGTATCTATTTTACCACTTTGGCTTCCGGTATTTTTAGTATTGGTACTAATCTTACCTGCAAACCTTTCAACAGCAGCTATTATGTTTGTTATGGTTGTTATGCTTGTTTTTATAGGTGGTTACCCATTTCGTTATTTACTTATCATTTTGGGTTCTGGTGTTTTGGCTTTAGCATTATTTATTTTAATAGCAAAAGCATTTCCTGAAGCCATGCCAAATAGAATTGATACTTGGATGAGCCGATTAGAAAGCTTTTCAAATGATGAAGATACAGAAGCTGATTATCAAATAGAAAAAGCAAAGATAGCCATTGCTTCAGGTGGTGTTCAAGGTGTTGGACCTGGGAAAAGTATTCAAAAGAATTTTTTACCACAATCATCATCCGATTTTATTTTCGCTATCATCATTGAAGAATATGGCTTAATTGGTGGTTTGGCAATAATAGTTTTATATATGTGGTTATTATTTAGAATTGTTATTGTGGCTCAAAAATCTGATACTGTTTTTGGAAAGTTATTAGTACTAGGAGTCGGACTTCCAATTGTTTTTCAGGCTTTAATAAATATGGCTGTTGCAGTAGAGTTATTTCCTGTTACTGGTCAAACATTGCCTCTTATAAGTAGTGGAGGAACTTCCATTTGGATGACTTGTTTAGCTATAGGAATTATTTTGAGTGTTAGTGCAAAAAGAGAAGAGATAAAAGAGTTTGAAAATATGGAGGATAATCCTTTAGAAATTTTATCAGAAACCATTTAATAATGACAAGAAGTGTCAGATAAAAATAAAGCATATAAAATTATTCTCTCAGGAGGCGGAACAGGTGGACATATCTATCCAGCTGTTGCTATTGCAAACGAATTAAAAAGTCGATTTCCAAATGCTGAGTTTTTGTTTGTAGGTGCCAAGGATAGAATGGAAATGGAAAAAGTGCCACAAGCTGGTTATAACATTAAAGGCTTATGGATTTCAGGTATTCAAAGACAATTGACACTTAAAAACCTGATGTTTCCTTTTAAACTCATTAGTAGTTTATGGAATGCTAGAAAAATAGTGAAATCATTTAAACCAGATATTGCCATAGGAACCGGTGGATTTGCAAGTGGTCCTTTATTATACATTGCTGCTTCTAAGAAGATACCTTGTTTAATACAGGAACAAAATTCGTATCCAGGAATTACAAATAAATTATTGGCTAAAAAAGTTCAGAAGATTTGTGTGGCTTACGATAATTTAGAACGATTTTTTCCAACTGATAAAATAATTAAAACGGGTAATCCTGTGCGTCAGGATTTACTAAATATAGAAAGTAAAACAGTTGAAGCTAAAGATTTTTTCAATCTCAAACATGGAAAATACACCTTATTAGTTTTAGGTGGCAGTTTAGGAGCAAGAAATATTAATGATTTAATTGAAAGAGAATTAGATTTTCTTAGTACTCAAAATGTTCAAGTTATCTGGCAATGTGGAAAGCTGTATTACAATCAGTATAAGATTTATAATAACACAAAAGATATTCAGGTATATCCGTTTTTAAACAATATGGATTTTGCCTATGCTGCTGCAGACATAATAATTTCAAGAGCAGGAGCAAGTTCAGTTTCTGAATTGTGTATAGTAGGAAAGCCAGTAATTTTTATACCATCTCCTAATGTTGCTGAAGATCATCAAACCAAAAACGCATTGGCTATTGTAAATAATGATGCAGCAATGCTTATAAAAGAAGAAGATTTAGAAGTCGATTTTAAAAATAAATTTTCACAATTAATGCAATCTCCTGAAAAGCAAAAACATTTAGGAGAAAACATAAAAAAACTAGCATTAATAAATGCAACAAACCAAATAGCAGATGAAGTTGTAAAACTTTTAGAAAAATAAAATGAATTTAAAGAATATACATAACGTCTTTTTTATTGGTATCGGAGGTATCGGTATGAGCGCTTTGGCAAGATATTTTAAAGCCAAAGATATGTATGTTGCTGGTTATGATAAAACACCAACTGAGTTAACAGATAGTCTTACAACACTAGGGATTAATGTTCATTTTCAAGATGCTTTAGAACTGATAGACTCACCGTTTTTAAATTCAGATAATACATTGGTGGTTTATACACCAGCAGTTCCAAGTAGTCATAAACAATTAGAGTTCTTTAAAACGAATGGTTATCAAGTTTTAAAACGATCAAAAGTATTGGGGTTAATTACAGAACACACATTTTGTTTAGCTATTGCTGGAACACATGGCAAAACTACAACAACCAGTATTTTAGGACATTTAATGTACCAATGTAATGTTCCTTTAACTGCCTTTTTAGGAGGCATAAGCGAAAATTATAATTCGAATTTAATATTAAATGGAACCGAAGTTTCTGTTGTTGAAGCTGATGAGTTTGACCGTTCATTTTTAACCTTGTCGCCAGATATAGCATGTATTACATCAATGGATGCCGATCATTTAGACATTTACGGGGATGCTTCACAGTTGAGAAAGTCTTTTGAAGATTTTTCAAAAAGAGTAAAACCAAACGGAAAATTATTTATTAAAAATGGACTTCCATTAAATGGTATTACTTATGGAATAGAAGATGATTCTGATTATTCAGTACAAAATATAAAAATACAAAATGGCACATATTTTTTTGATGTTAAAACACCAAAAGCAGTGCTTGAAAATTTGCAATTTAACCTGCCCGGTAGACATAATCTGTCGAATGCATTAATAGCCTTAGCGATGGCTGTAGAGTACGGTTGCCCTTACCGACAGCTCGCTGAGGCATTAGCATCTTACAAAGGGGTTAAAAGAAGATTTACATATCAAATAAAAACAGAAAGTTTTGTTTTTATTGATGATTATGCGCATCATCCTGAAGAAATTAATGCGGTTTACCAAGCCATTAGAGAAATGTATCCTGGAAAAAAGATATTAGCAATTTTTCAACCACATTTATTTAGTAGAACAAGGGATTTTGTAGATGATTTTGCAAAAAGTTTGTCTCAGTTTGACGAAATTATGTTATTGGATATTTATCCAGCCAGAGAATTGCCTATTGAAGGCATAACATCATCATGGCTATTAAATAAAATTAAAAACCCAAATAAACAGCTTATTAGTAAAGCAGAAATTATGAGTAAAATTCATCAAAGTGATGCTCAAATACTGTTAACTATTGGAGCTGGTGATATTGGAGAGGAAGTGAAACATATAAAAAAAGAATTCAGTATTGCGAGTTAATTGGAACTATATAAAAGTGATAACACTATTAGGCGTTGTGATATTTTTATTTGCATTTGCTTCAAACAAAAATGCAGTTAGAAAAGTGCCTCAAGTTGATGTCAATTTTATTGGAGAAAACAATCTCTATGTAACACACGAGACTGTTAGTAAATTGTTAATACAAAATCAACGTAGTGTTAAAAATTTGACGAAAGAAACTTTAGATTTGAATCAGTTAGAAAAGTCCCTAAATTCTAATCCGATGATAAAATCAGCTGAAGTGTATGTTTCTGTAAATGGAACAGTTAAGGCTGATATAGAACAAAAAACACCTATTGCAAGAGTGAGCACTACGGAGTCTTATTATGTGGATGACGAAGGTTTTTATATGCCTTTGTCAAACAATTTTACGGCTAGAGTGCCTTTGGTTACAGGTTTTGTAAAAAAGAATGATTTAAAAAATGTTTATTCAATCGCTAACAAAATTAAAAATGATGACTTTCTAATGAAAAACGTTATTGAAATTCATCAGGATTCAGATAAGACCATTTATTTAAAACTTCGACAATGCAAGTTTGAAGTAAAATTGGGTGATGTCAGTTTTTTAGACAAAAAAATAAATAACCTCAAAGCTTTCTATCAAAAAAACCTACATGACAAAACGCTTAATAATTATAGTAAAGTCAATTTGCAATTTGACAATCAAGTAGTATGTACCAAAACGTAAACAATGGAGCATAATATAGCAGTAGGATTAGACATAGGAACCACAAAAATTGTGGCCATGATTGGACGTAAAAATGAATACGGCAAAGTAGAGATTTTAGGTATAGGAAAATCTAAAAGCTTAGGTGTTCATCGTGGTGTAGTAAATAATATTACGCAAACCATCCAATCTATCCAGCAGGCCGTTCAAGAAGCCGAAGCATCTTCAGAAATTAAAATTGAAGGTGTTACTGTTGGTATTGCAGGGCAACACATCCGCAGTCTTCAACACAGTGATTACATCACTAGACCAAATTCTGATTTGGTAATTGATGAAAATGATATCGATAAACTTATCAATCAGGTTCACAAATTAGTTATGTTACCAGGTGAAGAAATTATTCATGTTCTGCCTCAAGAATATAAAGTTGATGGTCAGGCTGAGATTAAGGAACCAATTGGAATGTACGGTGGACGTTTAGAAGCTAACTTTCATGTAGTGGTTGGGCAGGTGTCTTCAATAAGAAACATTGGACGCTGTGTGCAAAGTGCAGGATTAAATTTAGAAGGTATCACATTAGAACCATTAGCATCTGCAAATGCTGTGTTAAGTCAAGAAGAGAAAGAAGCAGGAGTAGCATTGATTGATATAGGTGGAGGTACCACAGATTTAGCCATTTTTAGAGATGGAATTATTCGTCACACGGCAGTTATTCCGTTTGGTGGTAATGTGATTACAGAAGACATAAAAGAAGGTTGTTCCATTATTGAAAAGCAAGCGGAGTTATTAAAAATAAAATTTGGGTCTGCTTGGCCAGGAGAAAATAAAGACAATGAAATTGTATCAATTCCAGGATTGCGAGGAAGAGAACCAAAAGAAATTACTCTAAAAAATCTTTCAAAAATAATTCATGCTAGAGTAGTAGAAATTATTGAGCAGGTTTATGTGGAGATAAAAAATTATGGACACGAAGAACAAAAGAAAAAATTAATAGCAGGCATAGTTTTAACAGGAGGAGGAGCACAATTAAAGCACTTAAAACAATTGGTTGAATACATCACGGGAATGGATACCAGGATAGGGTATCCTAATGAGCATTTGGCGGGCGATAGTGATGACGATGTTACTAGTCCGTTATATGCAACGGCTGTTGGTTTAGTTTTAGATGGCTTAAAACGTCACGAAAGAAAGCGTACAGAGCAAATTGAAGAAGCAAAAAAAGATGATTCAAAACCTCAAGAAATCATTGAAGAAAAACCAACACAACCAAGAAGATCCTTTCTGGATAAGTTAACAGAACGAGTTAAAGACTTTTTAGATAACGCAGAATAGAAAATAAAAATAAGATCAAACCATCCATTGATAAAAAAAAATAAAAATTAGTATAATACCAGTAAAACAGAATTTATGAGCAGCAAAAAAGAATTCGAAAGTATAGCATTTGATTTACCAAAAAATCAATCAAATGTAATTAAAGTTATTGGTGTTGGAGGCGGTGGCAGTAATGCTATCAATCATATGTTCCAACAAGGCATTAAAGGAGTAGACTTTTACATCTGTAATACAGATGCACAAGCACTTCAAAATAGTGGTGTGCCCAACAAAATTCAATTAGGAGTTAATTTAACCGAGGGATTAGGTGCAGGGGCAAATCCTCATGTAGGAGAACAATCTGCAGTTGAAAGTTTCGAGGATATTTCAAATATGCTTGATACAAATACCAAAATGGTTTTTATTACTGCTGGAATGGGTGGAGGAACTGGTACCGGTGCAGCTCCAATTATTGCTAAAATGGCTAAAGATTTAGATATTTTAACAGTAGGAATAGTAACTATGCCTTTTCAGTTTGAAGGTAAAATGCGTATTGAGCAAGCACAACAAGGAATAGAAAATTTAAGAACTGTAGTAGATTCTTTAATTGTAATAAATAACAATAAACTTCGCGAAGTTTATGGAAATCTTGGCTTTAAGGCAGGATTTTCAAAAGCGGATGAGGTGTTATCTACAGCTGCTCGTGGTATTGCAGAAGTTATCACGCTTCATTATACTCAAAACATCGATTTGCGTGACGCTAAAACCGTATTAAGTAATAGTGGAACAGCTATTATGGGTTCAGCTTTAGCTTCAGGGCAAAATCGTGCACAAGATGCCATTAGAAAAGCATTAGATTCACCATTACTTAATGATAACAAGATAACTGGAGCCAAAAATGTATTGCTGCTTATAGTTTCAGGATCTCATGAAATCACTATTGACGAAATAGGTGAAATTAACGATCACATTCAAAACGAAGCTGGTCATGGTGCTAATATTATTATGGGTGTTGGTGAAGATGAATCGTTAGAAGAATCAATTGCTGTAACGATTATAGCAACGGGTTTTAATGTAGAGCAACAAGACGAAATTTCGAATACTGAAATAAAAAAAGTGGTGCATTCTCTTGGCGAAGACCATGATTTTAAATCAAAAGAGCGTGAGCCGGTAATAATTGCACCGGTAATTGAATTAGAGAAAAAAGAACCACCAGTTCTTAAGCATATTTTAGATTTTGGTGATATATCAGAAGATAATATAGAAGAAAAAACTATAGGCAAAAAGAAAGAAGATAATATTGTAGATGATTTTGAAATAATACCAACTTCAGAACTTATTAGAAATATTAAAGTGGTTTATGAAGAAGTTACTGCAAAAGTTCAAAGCGAAGATGATTTTATAATTAAACCAGTAACAAAAATGTCTTCACCAGAGAAAAAGGTTATTGAAGATATTGAGGAAGAACAACAAATCACACTTACTTTTGATTTGCCACTTTCTAATAATGATGTTATTCAAGAAAAAAGCGAAGATGCAATTGAGTATAAATTAGAAGATGAAGAAGTAAAGAAAATTTCAGTTAAAGATTATGTAGAGCTTATTACCGTTACAGAAACCAATGAAAAAGGAGACGTTCGTTATGCTTTAGAAGATTATATTGAAGTGGAATCTTCAATGAACAAGAAACAAACAAATGTTAAAGAAGAGGTGATTGAAGGTTTTGATCAGGAAATTGTTTTTGAAAAGAAAGTAATAGCTAAAGCTGTAGAGGAAAAAGCGGAAGACGAGATTGATCCAATGAATAGCCCTATTTCAGATATGCTTAAAGAACGTGCCTCAGAACGCAGACGTAAAATGAAAGACTTCAATTATAAATTCAATAATGCTAAGATTGATGATATAGAAAAAGTTCCAGCATACAAGCGTCAAGGTGTAGATTTAAAAGAAGTACAACATTCTTCAGAAACCGATATGTCTAGAACAAGTATTGGTACTGATGATAATGATGAAATACAATTGAGAAGTAATAATTCATTTTTGCACGATAATGTTGACTAAAGAGTAACTATTTAACCTACAAATATTTAGTAAACCCGAAAAATTCCCTCAGTTTTCGGGTTTTTTTATTTATTCAAAATTTTACAAAAGAGCAAAGGTTCAAAACTTAATTTCTTAGTATCTTCGCATTCTAATTACTATTTACAAAAAAAATGAGTTTACAACAAGATATCATGACTGCAATGAAAATTGCAATGAAGGAGAAGAATACTACAGCTTTAACAGCATTAAGATCTGTAAAATCAGCAATTTTGTTAGCACAAACAGAAACTGGTGCCACCGCTGAATTAACTCAAGAGCAAGAGCTTAAAATATTGCAAAAACAAGTTAAGCAGCGTAAGGATAGCGCAGCTATTTACTTAACACAAGGAAGAGAAGATCTAGCAGAACCTGAATTGGCAGAAGCAGAAATTATTAGTCAATTTTTACCAGAAGCCATGACTGAAGAAGAAATTGCTAAAGTAGTTCTTGAAACCATTCAAAAAACAGGAGCACAAGGCATGAAAGATATGGGCAAAGTAATGGGAATAGTAAGTAAAGAATTGGCAGGAAAAGCAGATGGAAAAACAATTTCTAATATTGTTAAAGAGAGATTAACGTAATATTTTTTTAAAATACAAAGGCTGCGTAGTTCAACTGGATAGAATATCAGATTTCGGCTCTGAGGGTTGGGGGTTCGAATCCCTTCGCGGTCACAAAATTAAATCCTAATGTATTAAATAATTAATGTGTTAGGATTTTTATCTAACTAGTTTGCAATTATTATTACAACGTGCAGTAAAGTAAAATTCTTTATTATGCTCCTTTTCAAAAATAAAATTGAAAATTCACTCACTTTTGGCTAAAGTACTTATGTTATATTTATACTTTTAGCAGAGCATACCATTTTTTGATTTTTTACTTTGTAATTTTAGTAATTCAATAACGTTATAATAAAATGTTAACTCTCTTATTAATAGAAAAATATACATTAGGAAGTAAAATTATTCTTGGAATTTTTTTTGCAATACTATTATATATGCTCCTTCAATTTGCTGTCAAATTATTGGAAATGGGTTATGTTTTGAAATATAAAAGACCTTTTTTTGTTCATTTCTATACATTTTTAAGAAAATTAAGTCCACAACAAAAAGACATTTTAAAAAATCAGTTTGCTTTTTATAATAAACTATCTAAAAAAAATAAGAGCTATTTTGAACATAGAGTAGCGTCATTTATTAATGATAAAGATTTTATAGGCAGAAATGGTGTAGTTATTACAGATGAGATGAAGGTTTTAATAGCATCGACATCGATTATGCTTACTTTTGGCTTTAGAGATTTTTATATTGGTTTGATTAACAAAATAGTTGTGTACCCTGAAAAATTCTATTCAAAAACCAATCAAAATTATCATAAAGGAGAGTTTAACCCAAAACTAAAAGCACTTGTTATTTCTTGGGTAGACTTTAAATTAGGATATCAAATTTCAAAAGATAATATTAACCTTGGAATCCATGAATTTGTACACGCAATACACTTAAATAGTTTAAATGAACGTGACATAAGTTCAACAATTTTTAGCGATTCTTTTAAAGAGTTAACAGAAACGCTATCTAATAATCAATCATTAAGAAATCAGCTGGCAGAATCGCATTACATTAGAAAATATGCCTTTACCAATCAATTTGAATTTCTTGCTGTTGTAATTGAGAGCTTTATTGAAACACCTCATGAATTTAAAGTTCAATTTCCTGAGGTTTATTTTAAAATAAGACAGATGTTAAATTTTAATTTTGCGGGATATTAAGAGATAATAAATTAGTGAATAGTCTATTATTGACTATTTACTAATTTACCATTTTTAAATTTTCCTAAAATTATAACCTCTTTACTTCTTTCGTACTCCTTTGCAGCACGAAGCATTTGGTCACTGCTATCTCTTCTAATTTTTACTCCAGTATTTGAGTTTTTATTTCTAATTTCAATATAATATCCATCTCTAAGTTCTGCGGGTTTAGTTGCAGGTCTTCCCATAATAAATCAAGCTTTTAAACAATTAAAACTTTTAAGTTTTAATGTTGTTAATAAATCTAAAAAATAATGATTGTTATAAATCAAGTCACGCAATATAGTTAAAACTTAGTCATTTAAAAGAATAAAAACAAGATATAGTATATTATTTAATTATTCCTAAATAGTTGTTATCAATCAAATGGACATAATTTCATTATTTATGGAATAATGCAAACAAGGTTTTATTAAAAAAAATGTTTTTTAAAACAGATATTCTAATTATGAAAAGTTGATGGATTTTAGTTTCTTTCAAAGAAATAAAAAGAAATTGTTTATGAATTTGCTACTTCTTTTAAATTTTTAATGGTTTCTGAAGACTTATCACTTTTAAATACAAAACTACCCGCCACTAATACATCTGCCCCTACATCCACAAGTTTTTTGGCATTTAAATTAGTCACGCCTCCATCGACTTCAATAAGGGTAGAAGCTCCTTTTTTCTTAATTAACTCTTTAAGCTGAATGATTTTGTTATAGGTATTTTCTATAAAACTTTGCCCACCAAAACCTGGATTAACACTCATAACACAAACTAAATCAATATCATTGATGGTGTCTTCTAAAACATTGATATTGGTATGAGGATTTAATGCAACACCTGCTTTCATCCCCTCGGCCTTTATGGCTTGGAGTGTTCTGTGTAAATGGGTGCAGGCTTCATAGTGCACGGTTAATATATTGCTTCCCAGTTTAGCAAAGGTTTTTATATATCTGTCTGGGTCAACAATCATTAAATGGACATCAATGGTTTTTTTTGCGTGTTTGGTAATAGTACTCAGCACCGGCATCCCAAATGAAATATTTGGCACAAAGACACCATCCATGATATCTATATGAAACCAATCGGCTTCACTTTTATTGACCATTTCTATATCACGTTGCAGATTGCCAAAGTCTGCTGCTAAAATTGAAGGCGCTATTAATTTTAAGGACATTAATCTGTTAATAATTGATTTTGCCAAAAATAAAGGTTTAATTTTACTTATGTTATCATCTAGTAATAAAGTTTTTAACCATTGTTACGATTTCGTTGGCAATTGTATTTTCGGCATTTCTTAACCAATTTAAATAATCTTCAAGGTTGTTTAAGGCATCTTTGTTTTTTATGACGGTGAACCCAAACTTATATTCCTCAAAAAAACGTTCTTCGATGGTTGTTTCAAGAATTTTAAAAATGTTTTGATGCCTGTCGTCCAAACGTATCCTGTTAAACAGGGTATCAACGGTTTTATGATCACCCTCCAAAACCTGCAAAAAATTATTGCTTTTATGTATTAGCACACCGGTTATTTGGTTTTTAGCATTATTTATTTTTGCTTTTCGAAACAATTCTTTAAGGTCACTAAACGAGTTATCTAAATTAGAATCACTGATATAGCAGATTGTTTTTATCATTTTGCATTACTTAATAAAGTTAACAATAAATATGTAGGCCTTTTTCTACTAAGATAGAAAAAATATATATAAATTGACATTTGTCAATATAAATTTCATGATTAAATCCTTGAATAAAGAAAAGATTATAAAAAAAACAAACCCTCGGTAATCAGCCGAGGGTTCTTTCATCAATCAAAAAACGAACAGTTATGTGTAACTGTTTGTAACGGTAATTTAGTCGTAAAAAATTAATTAACCTAAATAAGTTTTTAAAATTTTACTTCTAGAAGTATGTTTTAATCGTCTAATGGCCTTTTCCTTAATTTGGCGAACACGTTCACGGGTTAGGTCAAATGTCTCGCCAATCTCTTCAAGGGTCATAGGGTGTTGGTTTCCTAAACCAAAATATAGGCGAATCACGTCCGCTTCACGAGGCGTAAGCGTTTCTAAAGCTCTTTCAATCTCGGTGCGTAACGATTCATGCAATAACTCTCTGTCTGGGTTTGGAGATTCTCCACTATTTAAAACATCGTATAAGTTTGAATCTTCACCTTCTACTAATGGAGCATCCATACTTACGTGACGACCGGAATTTTTCATAGACTCCTTAACATCGTTAATGGTCATGTCTAACTCTTTTGCAATTTCTTCAGCACTTGGTGGACGCTCGTGAGATTGTTCTAAAAAGGCGAATGTTTTATTGATTTTATTAATAGAGCCAATTTTGTTTAAAGGTAAACGTACAATACGAGATTGTTCAGCCAATGCCTGAAGAATGGATTGACGAATCCACCAAACAGCATATGAAATGAATTTAAACCCACGAGTTTCATCAAAACGTTGAGCTGCTTTAATTAAACCTAAATTTCCTTCGTTAATTAAATCTGGTAACGTTAAACCTTGGTTTTGGTATTGCTTCGCTACCGAAACTACAAAACGTAAATTAGCTTTTGTCAACTTCTCTAAGGCGGCTTGGTCACCGGCCTTGATTCGCTGTGCTAATTCTACTTCTTCGTCTGCGGTAATTAAGTCAACTTTTCCAATTTCTTGAAGATATTTGTCTAACGAGGCAGTTTCTCTATTGGTTACCTGCTTCGTAATTTTAAGTTGTCTCATCTAATGTTCTCCTGTAATGTTTTATGTGAATTTTATTTACTATGTAGTTATACGTAATAAAGATTGTTTTTGTTACAAGAAATTAAATTTTTATTAAATTTTTATTGTTTAAATTAAGTTCGTTCATCATTTCATTGGTGAACTTATAATGGCCTTTGGTTGTAATTATTCTGAATTTATAAGATTTTAAATTACTTAATGCATTTAAAAATAACCATTTAGATTTTAATAGCTTTGGTTTTTCTGATTTTAAACTAAGCTCAAAATAATGTTTTTGTCCTTCTTTTTCAGCAACTATGTCTGGAGTAATATTAATATCACTTCCTACTTTGCTAAAAGATTTAGGCGTCTCATAACCTTCTGTATCCGCTCTAATGTTTTCGTAACCTCTTTTTTCAAGATAGTCTACCGATTCGTTTAAAATATCTGAATATTTTTCTTTGTCTGTATAAGTCATTCTCATAATATAATGAAAATGAGGAGAAAAGCAAGTTTTTAACAAGGTTTAACTTTTGATTTAATTTTTACTCAAAATCAAAAGTGTCATTGTCTAATATAATCCGGTTTCTTAATCTATTAATTTTTTGATGCATTCTATTAAAAAATAGTGACCTGTCTTTTTCGCCTGCATTAACTAATAGTTTAGAAATACTCATTTGTTTTTCAAAAAACTCATACATAAGTTCGCAAGTTGGCTGATGTTCAATTTTAAAATAGCTAATTACAGTAAAAGGTGTAAAGAAGACTTTTTGATAGGGTGTTTTTACCATAATTGTATTACTCATTGTATGAATATCATTAATGTATAAATTATAAATTGCTTTGTTTTTTGAACCAAATAAGCATTGTTGAATAGCTTGTTTTTCAATTAGATGAATTACATCTTCAATATCATTACAAATAAGTAATGCTAATTCTTTTGATAGTGCTCCAGATTCAAAATAATATAATACTTGCTGTAATGTACCATTAATTGTGGTATTGTTCCAAATCTCTGTAATGTTTATATCTTTATAAACTTCACCTAATTTAAAAGCACTTTCAAGTAGTGAATCTGGTACGTTTTTTATAAAATCATCAAAAGACACCTTGTTTTTTGTCATGGATGTGTCAACATCTTTTAGCCATACGTAAATTTTATAACGTGATAGAAATGAATCTTTTAGTGTGTGAAATAGTGGGATGTCTTTAGCTGAATATATTTAGAAGCACTTTTTAACTTAGTTAAAGGTAAAACATTGTTAAGTGATTGATTTAACCACATTTCAAGACCTTTTTTGTCATGAATAGGAGGTGATAATTCAGTAAGAATTGAGTTTTGATTACCAACTTCAAACAAATTATTTAATGAAATTTTATAGTGTTTGGCTAGTTTAACCCCTTCCTCTAGGGTAAGACTTGTTTTTGAGTTAATACGTCTATATGCGGCATCATAGCCTATATCTAAAACATCAGCTATTTCTTCTACAAATGAAGAGTTATTTTGAGATTTTGACTTTAAGTACTGTATAAATTGCTCTTGCATTTTTTGAGAATTTACAAGTAGGTTTTTGGAAAACTTTGTGAAATTTAAGAAAAATAATTCTAATTATCTGTGTTTTAGTCAAATGGTTGTCAAATATTGCAAAGTACATTTACTAAGCTAACCAATCGTGTTGTTTAATAGATATAAACCTCATGATTTTAAAAACAATAAATCATGAAAACTCTAGCCAAATTATTAATAATAGTATTAATGCTTATTTTGAGTTCATGTGGAGTTAAAAGAGTTTATACAACGGCATCCTATGGATCATTGAAATCTTACACAGAAAAAGCTCATTATAATAATGAAAAATCGTCTTCATTTTATGTTGCTGGAGACATAAGTTTTGGAAAACATGAACAAGAAAGTGAAAATTTTAATGATAAAACAACTTTGGCTGCTTTTAGTATATACCAAAGTATTACTGATAAGCACTATAATTTTTATTATGGACTAGGATCTGGTTTTGGCACATATAGATTTACAAAAGGATTCGAAGACCTTATTGAGGACAAAGAGAAAAAGAATTTTTACAACCTGAATTTTAAAACAGGAATTAACTATACTATGCCCAGACGGGTTATTGATTATAGATTTATTGGTTTGGAAATAGCCTATCACAATGAGTTTGGGACATATCAAAATAAATTGTCCGACCTGCTAAAATCCAATAATTCTGAATTGTTGATTGTGAATGATAAATCCTTGCTTTCCTTTAATTTATACTCAGAATATGTATTTAAATTCTCTGAAAAGGATGCTCTTACCATAGGTTTTTATTTTGGAGATTTAATCAATCATAAAAAAGTAGAAGCTTATGATTATTCAACAGGTTTTAGTGGGATTACAACTAGCCTAAGGCTAAATAAATATAGCATTAGTTTTGTGACCGAATCTGTTCAAGGAAAAACAAGATCTTCTAAAATTGGACTAACCTATAAGCTTTAATAAAATTAATTACAATAACTAATCAATTAAATATTATGAAAGTACTAAAAAAACAAATCAGATTAATGTCTTTGGTCATAGCTTTGATATTTAGCATTGCTACTAATGCCCAAAATGAAGAAAAAAAGCATGACGTATACCTTAGGGTTTATAATTTGATAGGCAAGAAAATAAACAAGGGATCACTTATTTTTATTAATGACTCACTTCTTGGATTAAAAGACGGTAGTAAACAGGCGAATATAAGTTTGCGAGAAATTGGTTTTATAAAAACAAAACGATCAGTAGGTAATAATATGCTTATTAGTGCTGCATCTGGAGCTACTTTAGGAGCTATCATAGGAGTGTCAACAGCGGATCCAGATTCCTTTCTTGGATATTCTGCAGGTGAGGGCGCATTAGGATTTGGTGCAATAGGAGCTCTAGGAGGCGCAGCTATAGGAGGAATATCAATAGCTTTTAAAAATTCTGAAACATATATAATTGAAGGAGATTTAGTGAAATGGAAAATATTTAAAGAAATGATAGAAAAGACTAGACTCCATTAATATTTAATTAAAATTTAAATTATACAATCTAATTAAAGGCAATACTTTATTAGAATAAAAAAACCGCTTCAAATTTTGAAGCGGTTAAATATTTTTTATAAAAAGAAATTAATCTTCTTTTTTATCTTCTCTAGGTCTTCTGTCATCACGACGGTCATCTCTGCGATTATCACGTCCACGATTATCTCTACCTCTGTTGTTATCACGTCCACCACGATCATTGTTTTCTCTTGGTGGTCTAGCAACATAACCTTCTGGTTTATCTAATAAAGCTTTACGAGATACTTTTTCTTTGCGAGTTTTTGGATCAACTCCAAAATACTTAACATTAAAAACATCACCCATATTAACCACATCAGAAACATTTTCAGTACGCTCCCATGCTAATTCAGATACGTGTAATAAAACCTCATTACCTGGGGCTTGAGTATATTCAACTACAGCTCCAAAATCTAACATTTTAATTACTTTTACTTCATATGTTCCACCAACTTCTGGTTTAAACATTAATGAATCAATTTTAGCTAATACAGCATCAATACCGGCTTGATCTGTTCCTAAAATTTCAACAATACCTTCTTCGGTAATTGGATCTTCATTAATTACTATAGTTGTTTTAGTAGCTTTTTGTAATTCTTGAATTACTTTTCCACCTGGACCAATTAAAGCTCCAATAAACGCATTAGGAATAACACGTGTTATCATTTTTGGCGCATGTGGTTTAACACCTGCATTTGGTTGAGCAATGGTATCAGTTAGTTTCTTTAAAATATGTAAACGTCCTTCACGAGCTTGTTTTAATGCATTTACTAAAATTTCATAAGAAAGCCCTTTGATTTTAATGTCCATTTGGCACGCAGTAATTCCATCTGCAGTTCCAGTTACTTTAAAGTCCA